>DATIEF010000301.1:0-3327 GCA_035455865.1 Gemmatimonadales bacterium
GGGGGCGACCTGCACCTTCGGCGGTGTTCGGGCCACCTACACCGTGCCGTCCTATGACAAGACCGTTTAGCCCCGGCCTTGCGCGCCTCGGCTGCCCGTGGCATACTCACGGGGCGAGCACCAACGCCCCGAGGAGGGCCGTATGTTGTTCTGGATCGTCGCAGTGGCTGGCTGGCTCTGCATCGTGCCGCAGCCACAGATTTCCCTCTAGCCGCCGGCCATCGCGGCGCGGTCGCTGTGCCCCATATCCTCGGCCACCCGAGGCCGTTTCGTTGCGCCCGTCATCGCCGAGCGTCCGCGCCCTGCTCCGGCCCCCGTCCCCCGGCCACCGGGTCGCGGCCCCGGTGGCGTGCCCGTAGGAGAACGGCCTGATGCTCCGCACGTTGTCCCTCGCCGCCCTCAAGGGCTGGCTCCCCGCTGTTGGCGTCGGCTTGGCCATCGGCTCCTGTGCCGTGATGGCCATCGAAGCGCAGGGCTACCACACCGTCACGCCCTCGGCCGCGCTGATGGCCACCAACGCCCGGCTCGACTCGCTCCGCGTCCACGACGAGTACGCCGTGGCGGCCGTGAGCCATCACGTCGATTCCCTGACCGAGAAGGTCGACGTGGTGCTGACGCTCCTCTGCGCCAGCGTCACGGAACGCCAGCTCCGGTTCCCCAACGTGCGGCTCGAATGCCGGGCCACGGGGCAAATCCCGTGAGCGTCGCCGCCATCCTCGTGCTCACCGCCGCCGGGCTTTATGCCGTGGCCGCGTCCCCGTGGCCCCTGCCCCGCAAGGTGCAGGCGTCGCGCTGGGTGCTCCTCGGGGGCTTCGTGCTCCTCCTCGCGTCGGTCGTGGGGGTGCTCGGATGACGCCGCCCTTGAAGCCCTCGCAGGACATCAGCCCGTTCTACAAGACCGTGGGCTCGCTCGCGGCCCTCCTCAGTTGCGGCGCCGTGGGGCTCATCCTCTGGCGCGGCCAAGCCGTGACGCTCCCCGTCATCGGGCTCGCCGCGCTGCCGTTCGTCCTGGGGATGCTCCTCGTGCGGCCCGCGTTGGTCGACGCCGGGATTCGCCGGGCAATGGCGCGGCTCCCGTTCACCAAGTACGGCGACCCGGACGCGGATAAATGATCCGTATGGTGGCGTGATATGATACTCACAGTAGCACAGGTCGCGGGGGCGGCGCGGTCGCCGCTCGACGCCGTGGCGACCCACTGGCCGCGTCTGGCCGCCGCGCTGGCGGACGTGGGCGACGACACCGGCCCGGCCGAGGTGGCGCTGGCGGCCACGGTCGCGGTCGAGACGGCGTACACCTTCCGGCCGGTCAGTGAGAAGTGGCCGCGCGGGCAGACGGCCGAGGAGTATTTCAGTCGCTACGCGCCGCCGCATCCGGTGGCCACGGCGCTCGGCAATCGGTCAGTCGCGGACGCGGTGGCGTATCGCGGGCGAGGGTTCATACAAATCACGGGACGCGCGAATTATGCGCGCTACGGCGTCCTCCTCGGCGTCGACCTCGTCGACACCCCGGAGCAGGCGCTCGACCCGGACGTGAGTGCGCGGGTGGCCGCCCAGTATCTCCACGGCCACGCGATACCAGGGCTCGCCGCCCAAGGCCAGTGGCAGGCCGTCCGGCGCGCCGTCAATGGTGGCCTGAATGGTTACGCGGAGTTTCAGGCGATCGTGGATATGCTCCTCACCCATCTGCCGGAGACGGCGTGACCCGGTGGGCCGTGGTCGCGCTCGCCGTCGTGGCGCTGCTCGCGTTCGTGGGCGGCCGGGGGAGCCGCACCCCGGAGGTCGCGGCGCTCCGGGCGCGGGTTGATTCCCTGACGGCCACCCACCACGCCTTCGTGGCGGCCCAGCGTCAGACCGACACGGTGGTCGTGGCCGACCGCGCCCTCGCGTCCCATTATATAAGGATAGCGGACTCCCTGCGGCAAGTGGCGGATGCGCTCCACCGGGCCGGGAATGGCCCTCGCCGCCCCGTGGACGCACCGACCCCCGGTGCGGCCACCCGAGGCCACTTCGATGAACCGAGCGCCCTGCGGGCCGCCCTGGACGCCCAGACGCGGGCCACGGCGGCGCTCACCGTGGCGCTGGACACGATGACGGCCGCCCGCGATGCGGCACTCCGGCGGCTCGCGGTGGCGGAAGCCGTGGGGCGGCAAGGACTTACGACGGCGGAGGCGGGGACGACGTGGCGGTTGGGGTTCCTGCGGTTGCCGCGTGTGCCCAAGTGGGTGGCGGCGTCCCTCGGCTGTGCGGCGGGGGGCTATCTTGACCGGGGCGATCCACTCCGGGGCTGCGGGCTCGGCGGCGTCGGGGCGGTGCTGGTGGCCCCGACCCGGTAGGGTGAAGGAACTTTCGCACGGGCTTCACGGGTTCTTAGGGTGCTTGCGGGATGCAAGCCCGTGTCGCATCTTGGCGACACCCCTTCCCCGTGACCCACCGGAGGCGCCGTGCCGATGCTGTACCGTTTGCTTGCGGACATCCCGGACTTGAACGCCCAAGTCGGGAGTCTCCTCGTCCTCTCCTCCGGTTCCGTCCAACTCGTCACCGCGCTCGCCCTCGATGCGGTGGTGCCGTTCCTCAACGATCCCGACGTTATGACGCCTGTGAGCGCGGCGGACGTTTCCGCGCCGACGCCGCGCGCGCCAGCTCGGCCGCTTGCAGCTCCTCGGGTGTCGCTGAAGCTGGGGTAGCCTTCCCGGCGTGGGGCGATGCCCACCACGCCCGTTCCTCCGCCAGCCACCGTTCCAACCGCGCGAGCGCCACGCCCGCGCCCTGCACCAACGCTGCATCCCCGCCCCGCACATCCGGCGCGAGCATCGCGCCGCGCCCGGTCAACAGCCAGTGCATCGACACCTGCGGGAACGCCTCGCCGAACAGGAGCATCTTCGGCCCCTCCGGCAGTGACTCCTTCGTGAACCACTCGTAGACCGTCCCGCCTTCCGCGCCGACCTTGCGGCCGACCTCGGCCCGCGTGATCCCGGTCGACGCCATCGCCAGTTCCAACCGCGCCAGAAACGCCTGGCGCCGCTTGCGTTCGAGCAGGGTGCTGCGTTCGGTGCCCATAGCCCCTCTTGCGAGTCTCGGCTAGCCGTGATATACTCGGTGTACCGGAAAGGGATATCCACCGGGATACCCATTCGGATACCCACCACCCTAACGCGCCGGACGCCAATGAGCAAGCGCACCAAGACCCCGATTGGGTTTGCCCCGAAGGAAAAGCGAACGCTGCAACAGGCGGCGCGGCTCGACCGGACGCCGTGGACGACGTGGCTCCGGGCCGTGGGGCTCCGGGCGGCGGGACGACGGATTCAGAAGGCGCGGCGACGGGCCGCG
>DATIEF010000302.1:0-2296 GCA_035455865.1 Gemmatimonadales bacterium
CATCCACGCCAACTCGGTGGACGGCCGCGCCATCGGCGACGGGAAGGCGGGGAAGGTCACCACGCAGCTGCGGGAGGCGTTCCGGAAGCTGGTGCGGGAATGAGGAACCGCCGTGCTTCGTGCGTCGTGCTTCGTTGCGCCGGACCCAAGACCGCCTTCGCGAAGCACGAAGCACGAAGCACCTTCTTCTCCAGGCTCGTCCCGCACCGGAGCTAGGCCACCATGCCCTGGCGCACGGTCGAGTATGCGGACTCGGTCTGGCACGTGACCTTCGCGGCGGAACGCCGGGCGAACACCTCCACCTGGCAGCTGGTGCTCTCGTTCCGCGCCGCATCGGGGCCCAAGGCCTCCTTCTGGATCCCGTACCCGCTCGAGTCGAATTCGAAGTCCTCCCTCTTCGCGATGGCCGAGCGGATCCCCCATGAGCGGCTGACGGCGCTCCTCGCGGAGCACGTCCGCTAGCGCCGGGTCGCGATCCGGTGCACCGCCGCGGTGACGGTGCGCATCACCGCCTCCGCATCGGCCTCGGAGCCGTAGCCCCGGGTGAGGATCACGAGGACATAGGGCGGGGCGTTCGGCGGGTAGACGATCGCGGCGTCGTGGGCGATCCCGGTGATCCAGCCGGTCTTGTGCGCCACCAGGGTCCCGGCCGGGACCCCCCCGGGGATCCCCCCGTTGAACTCCTGGGCCGCGAGGAGCGCGAGCACCCGCTGGGTGCCCTCGGCCGAGGCTGCCCGGCCGCCGAGGAGGGCGGTGAGGAGGGTCGCCAGTCCGCGCGCGGTGAGTGTATTGTTCATTCCGCGCCGGTACGCCGCATCATCCTCCACTCCTCGCAGGACCGTGACCGAGTCCGCGCCCAGCCGATGGGCGGTGGCATTCACCCGGTCGGCGCCGAGCCGCTGGATCAGGATGTCGGTCGCGAGGTTGCTGCTCCGCACCGTCATGTGGCGGGCGAGGTCCGCGACGGTGGCCGTGGAACCGATCCAGGTGTAGGGGAGGGAGTCGGAATCGTCGGCGGCGTCGACCGAGAAGTCCGCGCTGTCGGCGATCGAGGCGAAGCGGTTCTCCACCGGGAGGCGGTCCTCCCACCGGAGGTCGCCGGCGTCCACGCGGCGGGCGAGTTCGATGAGCACCGGCACCTTCATGGTGCTGGCGGCGTGGAGCCGGAGGTCGGCCCCGAGGAAGGCGTGACGCCCGGTGGCCGGCTGGATGAACGCGATGGCGACGACCGTGTCGCCGCCGGGCACGAACTTCCGCAGCTGACGGGCGACATCTTGGGCGTGGAGCAGCGCGGGCAGGGTGCAGAGCGCCACCCCGCGGACGAACGAACGGATCATCAAGGACCCCCAGGCCGTGGCCGATAGACTCCGATTCCGGCAGTTCTCCCTCGAGCGCCTCGCCGACAGCCGCTGTCGGGCCAAGGTGGTGCTGGCGCTGTCGGATGATGAAGTGTGGACGGGCGAAGGGGAAGGGCTCGCCTCGCAATCGGGCGAACTCCGCACCGCCGCCGAGGCCTGCGTCGTCGCCCTCGCCAAGGCCATCGACGGGAAGGCCACGCTCGAGCTCCTGGGCGTCAAGGCGGTCCGCGCCTTCGACAACAACGTGGTCATCGTCTCGATGGCCTACACCGAGGGCGGCGTCGGGCAGCGGCTCGTCGGCTGCTTCCTCGCCGACACCGACTCGGCGCGCGGCGCCGCGCTCGCCGTGCTCAATGCCACGAACCGGATCCTGGGGAATCGGTTTTTCATGCGGTGACGCTGAGGCGCTGCGGCGCTGGGGCGCTGGAACGACCCCGAGTGCTCACCACCGCCTCAGCGCCCAAGCGCCCCAGCGCCCCCGAACATCCCCCGGCACCCACTAGGGAACCGGGGGACATCTTTTTACATTCCAAGGAGTTGAGAGCACGCCCGAATGCCAATCGGGCGCGCCCCTTCCCCCCGGTCCGCCAGTTGGAATGGACCCTCGTGCAAGGAGCGCGATCCTGAAGCACCCGGACGCCCGCTATCGCTTGTTCCATCCCCTCGCGGTGCTCTTCCTGGCCGCGTGCGCCGGAGGCGCCTCCCAGGCGCCTCGTGGCGTTCCCGCCCCCGCCATCGCGGCCGCTCCTCCCGCCGCGGCCTCGGCCACCGACACCCTCGCGACCCCGGCGGTGACCACCGCCCAGCCGGTGCCCGCCGCCGCGCCCGCGACGGACATCGCGGTCCTTCCCGCGCCGACCGACTCCGCCGCCGACGACTCGGTGCTCGAGGAGCTCCGGGGTGCCGCCCCGGCCGACGCGCCGGGGGAAGAGCATGCG
>DATIEF010000303.1:0-6503 GCA_035455865.1 Gemmatimonadales bacterium
CACCTACCACGAGGTCGAGACCCGGATCGGCAACTATCCCCTCTTTACCCACTTCCCGTACACGCTGGCCCTCGCGTCGAAGCAGCACGAGGTGGCGCTCCGCGAACATCTCGACGTGCTCCACGTGCATTACGCCATCCCCCACGCCACCACCGCGTGGATCGCGCGCGAGATGCTGGGCGCCACCCATCCGCTCAAGGTCGTGACCACGCTCCACGGCACCGACATCACGCTGGTGGGCCAGGAGGCGATCTTCTTCGAGATCACCAAGTTCTCGATCGAGCGGTCCGACCGGGTGACGGCGGTCTCCGCCGACCTCCGCGACGAGACCTACCGGGCCTTCGGCTGCGGCAGCAGCGACATCCGCGTCATCCCCAACTTCGTGAACCTGGCGGAGTACCGCCCCGGCGACGGGCACGCCCGTCCCGAGCTGGCGCCGGGCGGACACCGGATCATCACCCACATCTCCAACTTCCGGGAAGTGAAGCGGGTCAAGGACGTGGTGCGGGTCTTTGCCCGGATCCGCAAGGCCGTGCCGGCCACACTCCTGATGGTGGGCGACGGACCGGAGCGGGAGGACGCCGAGGCGGAGGCGCGCGCGCTCGAGGTGGCGCGGGACGTGCGCTTCTTCGGGCGGCTCGACACCGTGGCCGAGATCCTCCAGGCCACCGACCTCTTCATCCTGCCGAGCCAGAGCGAGTCGTTCGGGCTCGCGGCGCTCGAGGCGATGGCCTGCGGCGTGCCGGTGATCGCCAGCCGGGCCGGCGGGATCCCCGAAGTGGTGGAGGACGGCGTCAACGGCATCCTCGAGCCCCCCGGCTCGGTCGAGGCGATGGGCCGCCGCGCGGTCGACCTGCTCCGCGCCCCCGACCGGCTGGCCGCGATGCGCGCCGCCGCCATCGCGCGGGCCGCGCACTTCTCCGCCGACTCTGTGGTCCCCCAATATGAAGCGCTCTACCGCGAGGTCGTGGAATGACGTGGGTGACGGCACTTCCGCTCGCGGTCAAGGCGGCCATCCTCGGCGTGGTCGAGGGGATCACCGAGTTCCTGCCGGTCTCCTCCACCGGCCACCTGATCGTCGCCGGCGACTGGCTCGGCTGGACCAGCGATGACGCCAAGACGTTCGAGATCTTCATCCAGCTCGGCGCCATCCTCGCCGTGGTCTGGATCTACCGCGAACGCCTGCTGGCGGAGGCGCGCGGGATCGGCCGCGATGCCGCGAGCAATGTCTTCGCGGCGTCGCTCCTGATCGCGTTCCTGCCGGCGGCCGTGGTGGGGCTCCTCCTCCATCACTGGATCACCGCGCACCTCTTTGCGCCACAGGTGGTGGCGTGGGCGCTCCTCGTGGGCGGCGTCCTGATCCTCGTGATCGAGCGATTCCACCGCACCCCCACGGTCACCGACGCCACGATGGTGCCCCCGGGCCCTGCGCTCGGCACCGGCTTGGCGCAGGTGCTCTCGCTCATCCCCGGCACGTCGCGCTCCGCGGCGACGATCCTCGGCGGCTACGCCTGCGGGATGACCCGCACCGCCGCGACCGAGTTCTCGTTCTTCCTGGCCATCCCGGTGATGTTCGCCGCGACGCTCTACGAACTCTGGAAGGGTCGTCACGGCCTCGGCGGGGTGGACGTGGTGCCCTTCGTCGTCGGGTTCCTCACGGCCTTCGTGTCCGCCGTGATCGTGGTCAAGGCATTCCTCAAGTACGTCTCCGGCCACAGCTTCACGGTCTTCGCGTGGTACCGGATCGCGTTCGCGGCGTTCCTGCTGTGGCTCTACCGCTAGGCGCGGGCGCCCGGGGGGCCACGGTGCAGCTCACGCGGATGGCGCGGGCCGGCTCGACCCAGGACCTGGTGCATCAGCTGGGCGAGGACGGCGCGCCCCACGGCACCGCCATCGTGGCCGAGGAGCAGGTGCAGGCGCGCGGGACGAGGGGCCGGGCCTGGCACGCGCCGCGGGGCGGGGTCTGGATGAGCGTCCTCTGCCGCCCGGCGGTTCCATCGGCCGCCGAAGTGCTGAGCCTCCGGGTGGGACTCGCGGTGGCGGCGGCGCTCGAGGCGCACACGGTGGCCAGGATCCGGCTCAAGTGGCCCAACGACCTGATGCTGGGCGAGCGGAAGCTGGGCGGGATCCTCTGCGAGGCGCGCTGGCGCGGCGACCGGCTGGCCTGGGTCACCGTCGGGATCGGCATCAACGTGACCAATGAGATCCCACCGGACGTTGCGGACACCGCCGCACGGCTCGCCGACCACGACCCCCGCGCGACGGCGGACCAGCTGGCCGGACCGGTGGCGGAGGCGATCGCCGGCATCGACGGGAATGCAGCGGCACTCACGGCCGCGGAACTCGCCCGCTTCGCCGCGCGTGACTGGCTCAACGGCCGGTCCATCGTGTCCCCGGAGCCGGGCGTGGCCGCCGGGATCGACCAGACCGGCGCGCTGCTGGTCCGCGGGCCCGATGGCCGCACCCGGTCCATCCGCACTGGTAGCGTGGTCCTGGCATCGAACTCCGAGCCCTGAGCCCGCAATGCTCCTCGTCCTCGACATCGGCAACACCGAGATCACCCTCGGCCTCTTCTCCGGCGACGCGCTGGCGGGCCGGTGGCGCCTGACCACCAACCCCGACCGCACGCCGGACGAGTGGGGCGCGGCGCTCGGCGCGTTCCTGCTCCAGGCGGGTCGGTCGCCCAGCGAGGTGACGGGCATCTGCTACGCGTCGGTGGCGCCCGCCATCACCCAGGCGCTGATGCGCGGCGTCGAGGCCATCGTCGGGCATCGGGCGGTGGCGGTCGACGCGCGGTCGAAGCTTCCCGTCAAGCTCGACGTCGATGAGCCGCTCACGGTGGGTGCGGACCGGATCGTCAACACCCTGGCCGCGGTCGAGCTCTATCACGCCGATACCGTGGTGGTCGATTTCGGGACCGCCACCACCTTCGACTGCATCACCGCCGACGGCCGGTTCATCGGCGGCGTCATCATGCCGGGGCTCCGCACGTCCGCCGACCAGCTCACCCGGCGCGCGGCCAAGCTTCCGGCCACCGAGCTCGAAGCGCCGGAGCGCACCATCGGCCGGCGGACGGAGGATTGCATCCGGGCGGGCGTGCTCTTCGGCGCCGCGGATGCCGTCGACGGGATCGTCGAGCGCATCGCGAGGGAGTGGCCCGGCGGGAAGCGCCCCAAGGTGGTCGCCACCGGCGGGCTCGCCGCCCTGGTGGCGCCGCTCTGCCGGACGATCGAGGTCACGACGCCCGACCTCACGCTCCACGGGCTCCGCATCGCTGCGCGGCACCTGAAGGTCGGCGCGTAGTGGCGGCGGCCCCGGTTCGGCACCGCTGGGCCTACGCCACGTTCGGGAAGGCCGCCCCGTACCTCCTCCACCTGCGGCCGGTCGAGTGGCCCATCATGGCCGCGCACACCCTCCTCGGGTATCTCCTCGCGGTGGGGCTCGTCGGTGCCGAGGCGGGGAAGGCTCTGCCTGCAGCGGCGCTTGGGCTGCTGCTCTGGGTGGTGTGCCTCAACGGCGGCACGCTCGCCATCAATTCCGCCTTCGACAACGACGACGGGGATGTGGCCTACCTCCGGGCGCCCCCCAAGCCTCCCCGGTTCCTCTTTGCCTGGGGGCTCGGCCTGATGCTCCTGGGCCAGGCGCTCGCGTTCGAACTGCCGGGTCCGTTCGTGCTGGCATACGCGGCGTGCGTCGTGATGTCGGTGCTCTACTCGGTGCCGCCGTTCCGCCTGAAGGCGGTCGCCGGCGCCGACTGGGTCATCAACATGTGGGGCTTCGGGACGCTCACGCCCTTTGCCGGGTGGGCCAGCACCGGGCGCCCCCTCGACCTGCCGCACGCGCTGGTGCTCCTCGGCTTCTGTCCCCTCTTCGCCGCGCTCTATCCCCTCACCCAGATCTACCAGGTCGAGGAGGACACCCGCCGCGGCGACCGCACCCTCGTCATCCGCCTCGGCATCGGCCGGAGCCTCGGCGTCGCGATCGGCGCCACGCTGCTCGCGTTCCTGCTCTTCGGCTGGTCGCTGGCGATCGTCGGCGGGGGGACTCTGCTCAAGGCGCTCGGCCTCGCGCTGGCGCTCGCGGCCTGGCTCGGGGTGCTCGTGCCCTGGGCCCGCCGGCATCCGACGATGACCGCGGCGCTCCATCAGCGGGGGATGTACCTGGCCCTCGGCGCCTGGGCGGTGACGGATGTGGTCGTGGCGCTGGGGTGGGCGGCGTAGCAGCCCCGCGCGGGGCACCTGGCGCGACTCCTAGTACCACACGGCACCCGTCCCAGCTATACTAGACCCACACCACAACCCCATCCGGAGCAGCCATGAACGCGGTGGCCCAAGCGTCCATGACGGTCGACCACACCGACGTCCGCTACCTGGTCCGTGCCTCGGTCAAGATCGGTTTCCTGACCGCGATCACGGTGCTCGTCTTCTCGCTCGTCTCCCGCTTCACCGACGGCACCCTGATGACCGCCCTCGAGACGGTCATCCTCCTCGCGGGCTTGAGCGGCGTGGTGCTCCTCCCCGGCCGCTGGACCAACCCACGCACGGTCGAGGGGATCGCCGGCGCCGCGGCCATCGGCCTCGGCGGCACGTTCATCTACCTGCTGCTCGACGTGTCGATCCTGCAGAACATCGGCACGTACACCGACCGCTGGCGCGAGATCGGCGGCGGCTCCAACTGGTGGTGGCACCCGGTCTGGTGGATGCTCGGCACCTACCTGAGCTGGTTCGGCGCCTTTGCCCAGGCCAACCAGGCGGTACGGCGGGGAGCGGCCCAGCCGGCCATGGTGATGATCCTGGCCGTCGTGTACGCGCTCATCCTCGGCGTGATCGGCAACGCGATCCACTTCCCGGGCGCCGAGTGGACGATGCCGACCTTCGCCGTCGCGTTCATCCCGGGCCTCGCGCTCACGGTGCTCACGACCGCCCTCAGCCCGAAACGCGCCTGAGGGCGGATGCACGCGATCCGGCTCCTGCTGAAGGGGCTCGGCTGGCTGCTGACGCCGCTGGTGGCGTCGGCGGCCTCTTTTTTTGGGGCCGAGCTCGGCACGCTGCTGTCGGAATGGGTGGCGAGCCCGGTGGCAGGGCTCGTCCTCACGGTGGCGTGCGGGGCCGCGACCGGATTCGTCGGCACCCACTTCTGGATCCGCTACCTCCAGCACCGGCCCCGGCTCTCGCGCGCGCTCCACATCGACAGCTCGATGCTGCCGCCGCTCGACGGGCCGCCCGCCGGGGGCCCGGCCGAGTGACCCGGTCGACCGCAGTGTTCCTCCTCCTGGCGGCGGCCTGCGGACGGGAAGCACCGCCTCCGGCCCCGCCCGCACCGCCGCCCGCGGCCGCCGCGCCCGCCGACTCGCTGGCACTCCGTACCAGCGGCGGCGCCGAGGTCTGGTTCACCTTCGCCCGGGGCGATACCGCCGCCGATGGCCACGCCTGCCTGGAGCGGACCCTCGAGATCCGGCACGGCGATGGGCGCCGCGTCGCGGTCCCGCTCCTTTACACCGGCGTGGCCCCGGTCCAGCTCAACGACTCCACCATCCGCGCCGACATCTGGGTGCATTGCGCGCCGACCGAGCGCTACCGGATCGACCTGGGCTCCGGCATCCCCACGGCGGAGCGGCGGCGGTGATCGGACGCGCGGCCGGCCTGGCCGCTGCGTGCTGCGCGCTGTCCGCGGCCGCGCTGCCCGCGCAGGCCATCTCCGGGGACGGCGGCTACGTCCTGACCTCCACCACCCGACAGACCTGGCGCATCGGCTTTTCCCGGGAGCTTCTCGGGCCCACCCGGCTCCGGCTCTACGGCACCCGGATGTGGCACGCCGGCGGCGGCCCCGATCTCTACGGCCTCGGCGCCGACCTGACGGCGTTCGAAGGGGGGAGTCCGGGGCCCTACCTCGTCGGCGGCTTCAGCGGCGGCGTGGCCCGGAATGCGGGAAGCGACTGGTGGAACAGCTGGTCGGCCGGCGTCGGGTACGAGGTGGTGCCGTTCCGGTGGCTGTCATTGCGCGGTGAGGGCCGCTACCGCGTCATCGACCCCGACCACCACACCGGCCTCGAGTTCTCCCTCGGCATCGGGCTGCACTTCGGCGTGGAGCGGCCGCCGGATCAGCCATCCTACACGACCGTACGGCATGCCACGCCGCCGGGATCGCCCGAAGTGGTGTCGATGGCGGAGAAGAAGGGATTCTCCGGCGACAAGGCCGCACTCGTGGCCGGGGTCGTCGCGACCGCGACCAGCGCCGTGGGCACGCCCTACACCTGGGGCGGCACCGGGAAGAACGGCGACGGGTTCGACTGCTCGGGGCTCATCCAGTGGGCCTATGCGCAGCACGGGATCCGGCTGCCGCGGGTGAGCCGTGATCAGGCGCGGGAGGGGACCAAGGTGCCCAAGCGGCTGGATGCGCTCGCGCCCGGGGACATCCTGACCTTCTCCAACAGCGGCACCTTCGTGACCCACGTGGCGCTCTACGTCGGCGACGGCAAGATCATCCACAGCGCCAACGGCGGC
>DATIEF010000304.1:0-3531 GCA_035455865.1 Gemmatimonadales bacterium
GCCAGCCCGGAGAACGAGATGACGCCGCCCTTGGCGATCGCCTTGGTGACGGCACCGACCGTCACCGTGAACGCCACCGCGCCGGGCGTGCCGGTGATGGAGTCGCGGACCTGGATGGTACCAGTGCTGCTGCCGGAGCCGTACGTGTTCGAGGTGCCGGTGGCGCAGGCGGCGGCAGACGCGGCCAGCGCGACGGCAAGGAGCGCCGTGCTCGGACGGATAGTCATGGGTATCCGGCTTCGGGTCAGGGGTATCCAATCATAATCAGGTCTCGCCACCACGGCCCTTGCGCCGGAACCCGACGAGCCGGGCCGGCGTCACCGCGTCGAACCCGAAGCGCTCCCGCACCTGGTCCACCGCCCGGGTGACATCGCGCTGCCGGGCCCGGGCCGCCGGCTCGAACAAGTCAGTGCCCGCGCCCTCGAGCAAGTTGGACGCCGCGACGCCGATCAATCGCACGCCCTGGCCGCGGGCCCGCGCCTCCAGAAAGGCGGCCCGGAAGAGGTCGATCGCGGCCCCGGTGAGCTCGGTGTCGAGGTCGGTCGGCGTGTCGAGCGTCCGTCGCCGGGTGACCGTGTGAAAGTCGCCGTGGCGGAGCTTCAGCGTCACGGTGCGCGCCACCAGCCCCTCGTCGCGCAGCTGCCCGCCCACCCGCGCCGTGAGGAGCGCCAGCAGCGGTTCGAGCGCCGCCGGACTCAGGGCGTCGCGCCCGAGGGTGGTCTCGCGGCTGATCGACCGGGCGACCCGCCCCTTGGTCAGGGTCGTGCCGCCGTGGCCGTCGGCCCGCCACTTGAGTTCCGCCGCCGCCGGCCCCACCAGGGTGGCCAGCGCGTCGACGGACATCCGCTGCACCTGCCACACCTCGTCCAGGCCCTTGGCCTTCCAGCGTTCGGCGGTCTTGGGCCCGATCCCGGGGAGCGCCCGGAGCGGAAGACCCGCCAGGAACTCCCGCTCCCACCCCGCACGCACCTCGAGGAGTCCGCGTGGCTTGGCCTGGTCGCTCGCGACCTTGGCCAGCATCCGGTTGGGGCCGATGCCCACGCTGCAGTCGAGTCCGGTCTCCCGGCGCACGTCGTCGCGGATCAGCTCCGCCACCGGCAGGAGCGAGACGGGGAAGAGGCGGTCGGTCCCGCCGAAGTCGAGGTACGCCTCGTCGAGCGATGCCATCACCACCGTGGGGGCGTGCCGTTCGAGCACCGCCGCCACGGTCCGCGACGCCTCCCGGTACCACGCGAACTCCCCCTGGAAGACGGTGGCGTCGGGGCAGAGCCGGAGCGCCTGCCCGATCGGCATCCCGGAGCGGACCCCGAACCTGCGGGCCCCGTACGATGCCGACTGCACCACGCCGCGGCGCGAGCGGCCGCCGACGATCAGGCGGTCGACCGCGGCGAGCTCCGGCCGCCGGCGCCGGCAGACCTCGACGAAGAACGCGTCGAGGTCGACGTGCATCAGGCGGGCGCTCAGCGTGCCGTCCCCGGCGTCACATCCCCTTCGGCAACCGCACCGCCGCGATGCTGGCGCCCGCCACGTGATCCCGGGCGTTGGCGCCATAGGGGAAGTTCAGGTTGCTGAGGTAGATGGTCCCGCCGGCCCGCTTCAGCTCGGCGGGAAAGCGGAGCGCCGTCGGGTCACCGGTGCCGACCGTCGGCACGCTGCCGTCGGCGCTCGCGCGGCTCGCCACGATCGTGAGCGCGCCGGCGCTGTCGACCCGCACCAGGCGGCTCAGGAAGTTGCAGCTGACCCAGAGGACGTCGTTGCGGTCGATGATGAGCCCGTCCGCGCCGAGGAGCCTGGGGTCCCTGACCAGGACGGTGGTGGCGCCGGACGTGTAGTCCTTGGTGACCGCGATCCGCGTGATGGCGCCGGTGCCCGTGTTCAGCGTGTACACGTTCCCCTTCGAGTCGAGCGCGACGCCGTTCACCACGTATCCACGCACCGGCATCGTGGTGTCGGTGCTGATCGGGGAGAAGTCCTTGGCGAAGACCTGCGCCACCCCGCCCTTGGGGCCGACCTGATAGAGCGCGTCGACGTCGCCGCCGGTGACCCACAGGTGGCCCCGGCGGTCGAACGTGATGCCGTTGGCGTGCTTGACGCCGGTCGCGAAGACGGTGACGTCCCTGGCCGGGTCGAAGTCCTTGGCACCGAGACGGCCCACGGCGACCCGGAAGATGATCCCCGAGTCGGGCTGGGCGAAGAAGAGGTCGCCCACCGAATCGGCGGCGGCGCCAAGTATCGCGGTGCCGGGCTTGACCGGGAGCTGGCCCACCCGTTCCGGCACGGGGTCGGCCGGGTCGACCCGATAGATCGCGCCGTCCTTCCAGTCGGCCACGAAGAGGCGTCCGTTGAAGGCGGCGATCCCCTCGATGGCGGAGGTGCTGTCGGCGCCGATGGTGGTCAGGACGCGCATCGACGCCTGACGGGGGTCGTGCGTCGGCGCGGCCGCGGGCCGGCAGGCGACGGCCAGCAAGAACGCGAACGGGATGATCCTGCGCACTGCAGCCTCCCGGGATGTGGGGATCGTGCGAGCGGGCCGCGCGGAGCGCAGGCCCGGGTCAGAGCAGGGCGATGGCGGTGGCCTTGAGGGTGAGCGCCACCGTGCGGCCCGGGACCAGGGCCAGCGACTCGGCGTACGTGGTGGTCACGACCGCCACCCAGGGGTGCTCGCCGGTCATATGAATGTAAGTGACCGGGCCCGCGCGCTGGAGGCGATCCACCACCGCCGTCAGGTGATTGCGCGCGCCGGGAAGAAGCTCGGCCGTCACGAGGATGTCCTCGGGCCGGATGAGCGCGTGTGCCGCGCCCTCGCGGTCGGCGACGACGGCGAGTTCGAGGCGCCCGGTGTCGAACACGGCGGGGAACCGGCCGGCCTCCTCGGGGCCATCCCGGCGCACCACCCCGGCCAGCACGTTCCCCGCGCCGAGGAACTCGGCCACGAAGGCCGAGGCCGGGCGCTGGAACACCGCTTCCGGCGTGCCCTGCTGCACGATGCGTCCGTCGGCGAGCACGGCCACCGACGTGGCGAGCCGGAGGGCTTCCTCGAAGTCGTGGCTCACCTGCAGGATGGTGAAACGTTCCCGTTCGTGGAGCGCGCGCAACTCCCGGCGCAGTTGCTGGCGCATGGCGGGGTCGGCGGCGGCGAAGGGCTCGTCGAGGAGGAGGATCCGCGGCGCGGGCGCGAGCGCGCGGGCGAGCGCCACGCGCTGGCGCTCGCCGCCGGAGAGCGCCCCGGGTGCGCGGTCGAGGAGGTGGAGCAGGCCGAGCGCCGCCGCGAGTTCCTCCACCCGGCCGCGGGCCGGCGGCGGCGCATCGGCGGCAGGGCGGAGCCCGTAGCTGATGTTGTCGCGGACCGAGAGGTGGGGAAAGAGGTGGTAATGCTGGTACACGACGCCGATTCGGCGGCGCTCCGGCGGCACCCTCGCGACGTCGACCCCGCCCAGCTCGATCCGCCCGCGTAGCAGGGGGAGGTGTCCCGCGATGGCCTCGAGGAGCGTGGTCTTGCCCGACCCGGTGGGCCCGAGAAGCACCGCGTGC
>DATIEF010000305.1:0-2512 GCA_035455865.1 Gemmatimonadales bacterium
CGGCCAGCGCCGCGCCGGAGGGCGGGAGGATGAACACCTGCACCGCGTCGGGAAAGTGCTTCCGGACCTGCCGCGCACCTTGCACCTCGATGTCGAGCACCGCCGTGCGTCCGGAGGCCAGGATCCCGTCGACCTCCGAGCGCAGGGTGCCGTATCGGTGCCCGGCGTACTCCGCCCACTCGAGGAAGTCCCCGGCCCCGACCCGCCGCTCGAACTCCTGCGGCGTGAGAAAGTGATACGACTGTCCGTCCCGCTCCCCGGGGCGCGCCGGCCGCGTGGTGGCCGAGACCGAATAGGCCAGCCCCGGACGCTGCTCCAGCAATCGCCGCGCGATGGTGGTCTTGCCACACCCCGACGGCGCGGAGAGCACGAGCAGGAAGGGCCTCACTCGAGGTTCTCCAGCTGCTCGCGGAACTTCTCGAGCTCGCCCTTCATCGCCACGACGTGGGCGGTGATCGCCGCGTCGTTGGCCTTCGAGCCCATCGTGTTGACCTCGCGCCCCAGTTCCTGGGCCAGGAATCCGAGCCGCTTCCCGACCGCATCGTTGCCGCCGAGCGCCTCGCGACAGGCGGCGACGTGGGCGCGGAACCGGACCAGCTCCTCGGTGATGTCGAGCTTGTCGGCCAGGAACGCGAGCTCCTGCGCCAGCCGCGTCTCGTCCACCGCCCGGCCGTCGAGCAATTGCGCCACGGCGGCCCGCAACCGGTCCCGCTCCCGCTCGAGCCGGCCCGGCGCCATCCCGGCCACGGCATCGCACCGCTCGGCCATCAGCGCCAGGCGATGCTCGAGCTCAGCGGCGAGCACCGCGCCTTCCTTGCGGCGCATCGCCCTGCACTCGGCCACCGCCTGCCCCACGATCGGCGCCACGTCGGCCCACGCGACGGCGGCTTCGGCCGCCGGTGGCGCCGTCCCCAGGACGTCGGGCTGACGGGCCACGAGTTCCAGGGTGACCTGCCCCGGAAGGACCAGCGCCGCCTGCAACTCCCGCAGCCGGTCGGCGGCCTGCCGGGCCCGATCGAGGTCGAGCGCCAGCGGGGCGTGCCGTTCCGTCCGTTCCACCCAGCGCCCCTGCACCGCCACGTGGCCCCGGTCGAACTCCTTCCGGAGCACCTCGCGCAGCTCGGCCTCGAG
Source organism: Gemmatimonadales bacterium (assembly GCA_035455865.1). Lineage (GTDB taxonomy): Bacteria > Gemmatimonadota > Gemmatimonadetes > Gemmatimonadales > GWC2-71-9 > CAMLHU01. The sequence goes on from DATIEF010000305.1 coordinate 1,132, forward strand.
GAGGGCCAGGTCGTCGGGCCAGCGCAGGGCCAGGTTGAAATAGCGGTGGTTGACCGTGCGGACCTCGACCCGGAGCCTCCCGCCGGCCACCGCCGCCTCAGCGGCCCCATACCCCGTCATGCTGAACGGCAGCGCGCCCTCACGGTGGCGGAAAAGACCTGAAATATAGGCTGGTCTTGGACTTGGCGGCAGTGCGGCTCAGTTCACGAATTCCCAGCGAACGCCGAACGTCTGCCCACCGGGTGGGATCTCGAATCCGGGCACATACCCCAGGAAGGTGTTCCGCAGGTTCATCCGGTCATAATAGAAGATGAGGCTCCCGAGCCGGAGCTCGAGCTGCCCCCGGAAGAACGTGGCTCCGGGGAGCGACACGGCGGCCCCGGTCGAATCCCGACCGATGATCCCCTTCCCCCACGCCTCCATGGCCAGCTGGAGCTTGAGGTCGAAGATCCCGCTCCGATACTCCCGGAGGAACTTCGAGCGGATGGTCGCGGTGATGATCGAGTGGGTCGGTGGGACGCCATCGACCGAGACGCGCTGCGGATCGCCATAGCGCCCCTCGAGGATGAGCCAGCGCCGGGGCGACACCCGCGCGCTCAGTTCGAGCCAGTTGGCCGCGCCGACCGGGGCGAGCGCCGGGACCTGCAGGTACTGCTGGAAGCCGAGCGGTCGGTAGGCTGCCGTATGCACCCAGGCGGCCTCGACGCCCAGCACCCGGCGCTGCCACCCAGCCGCGACCCGCCAGTCGCGGAGGTCCTGCGCCGGGTCCGCCAGGATCGATGGCGCCCCCACCTCGGACCCGGCCCGCAGGCTTCCGTTCAGCACCACGGACTCCGGGAGCGCGATCCCCGCCTGCAGCCCGATCCAGTTGCTCTCCCTCCCGCCGTCGTGCCGCTGGTGCACCGCCTCGCCGCTCACCGCCAGGCCGGCGAGCGGCGTCCATCCGCCATCGACGCGACCGTCCAGCGGCGTCCACCGGCTCCACGAGAGTGCGCTCGCCCCCACGCGCCACGTGGGGCGGCGGTACGACGCCGTCGCGCCGACCAGCCCGGCGGTCTGGGCCACGCTGTCGCCCGTCCAGCTGCTCGAGCCGGCGAGCACGTCGAACTCGGCCCCGTTCCCCTCGGAGCCGGTGCGGAAGAAGCCGCGGAAGTAACCGTCGGTGCGGTCGCCCTTGAGGCTCCGACCGATGGAATCGGTGTTGGCGAAGAGTTGCCAGGTGCTGTGCTGGGGCGAGGTACGGATGACCTGGTATTCGAATCCGAGGCGCGGCGTGGGCACGTAACTCCCGCGCAGCAGGATGGCCAGGTCGGATGCGTCGGTGTTCTCGCCGCTCCGGGTCGGGGCGCTCAGGTAATCGGCGCCGAGCGCGAACCCGATC
>DATIEF010000306.1:0-2180 GCA_035455865.1 Gemmatimonadales bacterium
TCATCAGGATGACCGGCGTCATCGGGTCCTGCTCCTTGGCCGCCTGCAGGATGTCCAGGCCGGTGACCTGCGGCATCCGCACGTCGGACAGGACCAGGTCGTGCTGGCCCAGCTTGATCTGCTCGATGCCGGCCTTGCCCCCCTGGGCGGTGATGACGTCGAACCCCTCACCCTTGAGGAGGATCCGCAGGGTGTCGAGGATCCCCATCTCATCGTCGATGACCAGCACGCACGGCTTCTGGCTCACGCCGCCTCCTCAGTCGCCCAATGCACCGGCAGGTAGATGGTGAACGTCGTGCCGCGCCCGGCGCCGGTGTCCACCAGCACGAGCCCGCGGTGGGCCTCGACCGCCCGCTGGACGATGGAGAGCCCGAGCCCCGAGCCGCCCACCCGGCCGGTGACGAACGGCTCGAAGAGCCGCTCCCGCACCTCCGCCGGGATGCCGGGCCCGTTGTCCCGGATCTCCAGCCGCACGGCCCGCTCGAGCCCGCTCCCGGAAGGTAGCTCCGCCGGCGTCGCGGGGCGGCAGCTCACGTGCACCGCCGCGGGGCCCTTGGCGGCCTGCACGGCGTTGAGGAGCAGGTTGGCCACCACGCGGTGCAGCAGGTCCTCGTCGCCATCGAGCTCGGCGGGCTCCCCGTCCACCGTGATGGTGACCTCCTCGCGGCAGTCGGGATGCTCGCGCACCAGGCGCGCGGCCGAGCGCGCCACCTCGAGGAGGTCGAGCGGCTCCGAGCGCGTGATGCGCACCCGGGAGAAGTCGAGGAACTCGCTCAGGAGCCGGCTCAGCCGGTCGCTCTCCCGCATGATGAGCTGGGCCAGGAAGCGCTCGTCCTCGCTGGCGCGGGAGGAGCGGGAGAGCTGCTCGACCGAGCTCCGGATCGAGGCGAGCGGGTTCCGGATCTCGTGGGCCAGCGACGCGCTCAGCTCCGCCACCGCCTCGAGCCGCTCGGCCCGGAGATGCAGCTCCTGCAGCCGCTTCGACTCGGAGATGTCGGCGAAGATGGCGGTCACCGACGGCGGTGAGCCCTCGCGGTCGCGCTCGAGCGTGGTGACGCTGAGGCCCACGGGGAACTCCCGCTCCGCCGTGCGGATCATCCCTTCGGCCCGGGTGACGCGGCGACCGGCGCGGAGCACCGAGTGGATCGCCTGGCCCAGCTCCGGGGCCACCGACCGGATGGTGTCGAGGGCGGGGCGGCCCAGGAACTGCCCCGCCGGCAGGCCCAGCATCCGCTCGGCCATCGGGTTGATGAACACGAGCCGGCCGAGCGCGTCGACGGTCAGCACCCCGCTGGTGATCGTGCGGAGGATGTCGTCGGCCTCGAGCCGCACGCGGGCCAGCTCCGTCTGGAGCGAGGCCGCCTTCCGGCCCTCCTCCTTGAGCCGCGACGCGAGCCCGCTCACCACCGCGAACACCACCGCAAAGACGACCGCCTGGCCGATGAACGTGTTGTCCGGCGGCAGGGGCTGGCCCCAGAAGATGTCGGCCAGGTAGACGCTGACCGACAGCACCGTGATGAGGAGCCCGCCGCCGAAGGACATCAGCAGCGTGTACGTCGCGATCAGGACCACGTAGATGGATGAGAACGCGCTCCGATCGCCGCCGCTCACGTGCACCAGCGTCGTCGCGGCCAGGAGGTCGGCGACGGCCTGGGCGTACAGCTGGCTCGTGGTCGGCTGCGCGGTCCGGCGTCCGTGCACCACCCAGAACCCGTAGAACGTCAGCACGTACACGATGAGCACCATGATGCTCACGACGAACGCGATGCTCGGGTCCTGGTCCCACATCAGGGCCGCGCGCCAGAGCGCGAAGGTCGCGACCATCACCCTGAGGCCGAGCAGCCCCGTCAGCACCGTCCCGACCGAGGGAAGGCGCTGCCAGATGGAGGCGCGCGGAGAGGCCAGCGACGGCTGGGTCGAGGTCACATGCCCTGGGGTCGGGGACACCGGCCCGGTGCCCGGGCGCGGTCGGCAACTGCGCTGGAATATGGAAGGCCCGCGGGCGGGCGGGAAGGCGGGGGCGAGCAAGGGAAAGCGAAGGAAAGCGAGGGAAAGCGGGGGAATGCGTGGTAAAGCAAAGGAAGGCGCGGGAAGGCGGGGGAAGGCGGGGGAAGGCGTAGGAAAGCAAAGGAAGGCGGAGGAAAGTGGAGAAAGGCGGGGCCGTGGGCGTGCCGCGGGTC
>DATIEF010000307.1:0-6542 GCA_035455865.1 Gemmatimonadales bacterium
CGAGCGGCGGCGCACCTCCTTCCACGCCCGCACGCTGGCGGAGCGGCCGGCGAGCCTTCCCGAGCTCGACCTCGACCACCTGGAACGGCTCACCGACGACACCGGCATCCTGCAGCACGCGACGTTCGTGGTGCCGCGCTACGCCGAGGGGTACTGCCTCGACGACAACGCGCGGGCGCTGATGCTGATGGTGCTGCTCGAGGAGTCGGGGACGGTCGACCGGAAGACGCTCCGGAAGCTCGCCTCCCGCTACCTCGCCTTCGTGAGCCACGCCTTCCACCCGGCCACCGGCCGGTTCCGGAACTTCCTCACCTTCGCCCGCACCTGGGGCGAGCTGTGCGGCTCCGAGGACAGCCACGGACGGGCGCTCTGGGCCCTCGGCACCGTGGTGGGCCGCGCCGTCGATCCGGGGCGCCGGAGCCTGAGCAGCGGGCTCTTCCACGCGGCGCTCAACGCCGTGGACGAGCTCTCGAGCCCCCGCGCCTGGGCCTACGCGCTCCTCGGCATCGACGAATACCTCCGCGCCTTCCAGGGCGATACCGGCGTCCAGGCCACGCGGGCGCGCGTGGCGGAGCGCCTCTTCGGCCTCTACACCCGCACCAGCGCCGAGGACTGGCCCTGGTTCGAGGACCATATGACCTACTGCAATGCCCGGCTCCCGCAGGCGCTGATCGTGTCGGGCGCGGCGATGGGCCGGCCGGACATGGTGGCGGCGGGCACCCGGGCGCTCGAGTGGCTCGGGACGCTGCAGCACACCCCCGACGGCTACTTCGCGCCGGTGGGCTCCAACGGCTTCTACCGGCGGGGAGCGGCGGTGGCGCGCTTCGACCAGCAACCGGTGGAAGCGTGCGGGATGGTGTCGGCCTGCCTCTCGGCCCATCGCGTCACCGGGGACGCGCGCTGGAAGCGCGACGCCGACTCCGCCTTCGGCTGGTTCCTGGGGCAGAACCACCTGCAGCTCCCGGTGTACGACTCCTCCACCGGCGGGTGCCGCGACGGCCTCCACGCCGACCGGATGAACGAGAACCAGGGCGCCGAGTCGACCCTCTCGTTCCTGCAGGCGCTGTGGGACATGCGGGCGGTGCGGGCGTGAGCCCGCGCGAGCAGTACGAGGTGCTCTTCACGCGCCACGCCGCCAACCCGATCCTGACCGCCGCCGACTGGCCCTATCCGGCGCACACCGTCTTCAATCCCGGTGCCGTGCGCCTCAAGGACGGGACCACGCTCCTCCTCTGCCGGGTGGAGGACCGCCGCGGGCACTCCCACCTGACCGCGGCGCGATCGGCCAACGGCATCGACGGCTGGGTCATCGACCGGACCCCCACCTTCCGGCCCGACGCCGAGCGCTATCCCGAGGAATTCTGGGGCGTGGAAGACCCGCGCATCACCTACGTGCCGGAGCTCGGCAAGTACGCCGTCGCCTACACCGCGTTCAGCCGCGGGGGGCCGGGGGTGGCGCTCGCGCTCACCGAGGATTTCCGGACCTTCGAGCGGTACGGGCTCGTGATGCAGCCCGACGACAAGGACGCCGCCCTCCTGCCCCGGCGGGTCAACGGCAACTTCGCGCTCATCCACCGGCCGATGCACGACTCGGGGGCGCACGTCTGGATCTCATACTCCCCCGACCTGCGCAACTGGGGCGGGCACAAGCTGGTGCTGCAGGCGCGGCGGGGGGCGTGGTGGGACGCCAACAAGGTCGGGCTCTCGCCGCCCTTGATCGAGACGCCGGCGGGGTGGCTCACGATCTACCACGGCGTGCGCCACACCGCGTCGGGAAGCCTCTACCGGCTGGGCCTGGCGCTCCTCGACCTCGAGGACCCTGAGCGGTGCCTGCGGCGGGGGGATATGTGGGTCTTCGGCCCCGAAGCGCCGTATGAGCGGGCGGGGGACGTGGGAAACGTCGCCTTCCCCTGCGGCTGCACCATCGGCGACGACGGCGACACCGTCAACCTCTACTACGGCGCCGCCGACACCAGCATCGCGCTCGCCACCGGGAGCGTGAAGCAGATGCTGCGGTGGCTGGAAGAGCACGGCGGGGAGGCGTAGCGCAAGGGAGGCCGACCCACCATATCGGGGGAGATGCATCGAATGACCGCAGTCACAACCTGTGTCGTCCGCACGTGAAATCCACCGCACGGCGCCCCGGCGCGTCCCGGGCCCGCAAGGCGCCGCTCCGGCTCATCACGGTCGCCGTGATCGAGGACAACCGGCTCGTCCGCGAGGCGCTCTCGGCGATGCTGGGCCGCCTCCCTGACCTCCGGGTCATCTCCCTCGACACGGCCGATCCGACCTTCCTCGCCGAATCGAAGCCGGATGTCCTCCTCCTGGACGTCGGGCTGCGGGATCAGGACAGCCTGCGCGTGGCGGCCGGACTCCTGGAAGAGCATCCCGAGGCCTTCATCATCATGATGGACGTCCTGCCGGTGAACGAGGAGATCAAGGAATACGTCAACATCGGGGTCTCGGGATTCGTCCTGAAGGATGCGACCTTCGACGAGTTCGTGGCGACGATCCGATCGGTCGCCGCGGGGGTAAAGGTGCTCCCGCCGCGCATGACCGAATCGCTCTTTGCGCAGATCGCGCGCGAGGTCGAGGCGCTGGAGCCGACGCGGGCCGTGGAGGCCGTGCGCATGACGCCCCGCGAGCGCGAGGTGATCGACCTCATCGGGGAGGGATCCAGCAACAAGGAGATCGCTTCCAAGTTGAACATCGCCACCCACACCGTGAAGAGCCACGTCCGGAACGTGATGGAGAAGCTCGCCCTGCATACCCGGCTGCAGATCGCGGCCTATTCCCACCGGGAGGGGGAGGCGTAGCGCCGAACGTCGAAAGCGGGGGAGTCAGGTGCCCGGCCGCGCTATCCGCGCGGCCGTTTCGTCGCCCTCACCCAAAAGGAGTACTCACGAATTCACCCCTCCGAGCGATGGGGTGGGGCCCCGATGAGTCCTATTCTTGGCGGGTACCTCGACTCCCCGAACGGATCTCCGGATCCAAGGACATTCTCCATGTACCAGATCATCACGCCCGTGCGGTCCGCCCGAACGCCGTCCCCCCGAAACCTGATGCTGGGCGCGCTCGTCGCCCTGGGTCTCGCGGCCGGCGCCTGCAACAACAGCACCAACCCGACCAACCCCCTCACGACGGTCCCGACGATCACGTCGACCGGGCCTGGCAGCGCCTCGGTCGGCGTCGCACGGAACGCCTCGATCACCGCGACGTTCAGTGAGGCGATGGACACCGCCACGATCAACGCGACCACCTTCACGCTGCACCAGGGCCTCACCGCCATCCCTGGCGTCGTGACCTACGCCGGCAACACGGCGACCCTGAACCCGACCAACACGCTCGACCCGAACACCAGCTTCAGCGCCAGCATCTCGACCGGCGCCCGCGACCTCCAGGGCGACAGCCTGGCGGCGATGAAGACCTGGACCTTCACGACCGTGGCATCGTCCCCGTCCGGCCCGGCCGCCGTCGACCTCGGCACGGCAGGCAACTACGTCATCCTCGGCAAGTCCGGCATCTCGACCACCGGCGCCACCGCCATCACCGGCGATATCGCCCTGAGCCCCGCGGCCGCGTCGTTCATCACCGGCTTCGCGCTCACCACCCCGACGACCTTCTCCACCTCGTCGCTCGTGACCGGACACGTCTTCGCGTCGAACTACGACGTGCCGACCCCCGCCACCCTGACGACGGCGGTCCTCGACATGCAGACCGCGTACACCGACGCGGCCGGCCGTACCCTGCCGGACTTCGTCAATCTCGGCGCGGGCAACGTGCAGGGGCTGAACCTGGTCCCGGGCCTGTATAAGTGGGGCACCGGCGTCTCGATCCCGTCGGCCGTCACGCTCACGGGCGGGGCCACGGACGTGTGGATCTTCCAGGTGTCCGGGAACCTCACGGTCGGCAACGGGGCGATCGTGACCCTCGCCGGCGGCGCCCAGGCCAGCAACATCTTCTGGCAGGTGACCGGCTCCACCACGATCGGCACCACCGCGCAGATGAAGGGCGTCATCCTCTCGAAGACGCTCATCTCGATGAACACCGGCAGCAGCCTCACGGGCCGGGACCTCGCCCAGACGGCCGTGACGCTCAACGCGTCGACCGTAACGCACCCGTAGTCCTGTCACGCAACAACCCGCAGGATATCCTGCGGGTCACCGGGTCCTGGAGCCACCAATGTCGACACACAACCCCGCTTCGTCCGCCACCATCCGGGCGCTGGTCATCGGCGCCCTGCTTTCCTTCTCCGCCGTCGCGGCGCTCTCCGCCCAGCAGGCGGCGCTTCAGGCCCCCGTCGCCACCGCTCCGGCCGTCCCCGCCCCACACGCCTCGGCGCTCTTCGACCGCGGCGACGCGAGCACCCCGACCCGGGCCTCCGCGGAGACCTCCCCCGCACGCGCGAACGGCGAAGGGCGCAACCACACGATCGTCGTGTCGACGCTCGTGCTGGTCCTCAGCGTCGTGATCCTGGTGCTCCTGATCAAGTGAGCGCGCCGGGCACCCTCGAGTGCGGAGTCCCGGCGCTCGGGGGTCCGGTGCACGAGCGAAGTGTCAGCCCGCCTGTCCTGAGCGAAGCGAAGGAAACGGAGCGCCTGCCCTGAACCTGCGGAAGGGAGGGACCTGCTCCACGGATCTGGTGGCCGGTCGGCGACCCACCGGAGCCGGTGGGGTCGGGGGCTGAGGCTTGGGCAGCGCAGGAGATGGTGGTGAGACTTGGTCCGAGAGATCCTTCGGTCGCTCCGCTCCCTCAGGATGACTCCGGTGTGGGACAACGTCCCCTGCGTCACTGCGCCTCTGCGCCTCTGCGCCCTGCGCCCTGCGCCCTACCCGCCCATCCGCCTGTGCGCCGCACCGATCGCCGTCACCCGCGCCTTCGGCACCCCGGTCGCGGCGGCATAGCGGGGCCAGTCGCCCACGGCATCGACCACCTGATCGATCACCACAGCGCCGTCACGGCGGATACCGAACCTGGCGCCGAGGGCCAGCAGGTCCGCCCGGCGGAAGTCATCGACCTTGCCGTTGAGCGCAAGCTGGTGGTGCCGGGTGAAGCCGCTCCCCCGTGCGAACGTGAGGTCGTAGGCCGGCGCCAGGCGCCAGGTGCCGGCGCGGTCCATCAGGAAGGCGAAGTTCTTGACGTGGTCGTCCTGGTCGACGGCCACGACATTGAACACCGCGCGCCGGTACGCCTCTTCCAGCGCCGCCGGCGGGAGGCCGAGCTCGAGCACCACGCGGAGGTACTGCTCGTAACTGTAGCTGCCGGGCGCGTTGAAGTCGGCGTGGTCGAGTCCGCCGAGGCTGTGGAGATGGAGTCGCTCGCTCCCGGCCCGATCGAACCGCCGCGACAGGAGGTGGGCCAGCCGCCGTTCCTCCAGGAGCCGCACGTCGGCGGTCTCCAGCCCCGCGGCGCGCGCCATCGCGACGTACGCCGCTTCGATCCGGTTGTACGGCTCGGGCGCCGGATCGGGATGGTGCAATTCCCCCACGCCGTCGAACTTGATGATCCACGCCTCTTCCCCCGCCGCCGGCTCGGCAAATCCGCTCCGGACGCTCTTGCGCGCCGGATCCCAGAGGATGACCGCCTTGGGGTGGGCGCCGCCGGCGGAGGCGCCGAGCTGCATCATCTCCGGCAGCGCGACATCGACGTCCCCGGCCACGATGCGACGTGCCTCGTCGACCAGCCCCTTGACCTCGAGCGCCTCCGACTCGGCCGGCGTCCGCGGCCGGTCGATCGCCGGCTCGAACTCCAGCGCACCCATCGCGCGGCGCCCGATATAGAGGAGGCGCTGCACCGGGCTCAGCGCGTCCTGCGCGCGCCCGGCGCGGGCAAAGTACTGGGCGATGACCGCATTGCCGAAGCGGTCCGGGAGCGCGTCGGCCAGGACCCCCGGGAGTCCCTGGAATGCGTCGACGCGCCGGAGAGCCGGGAACGACAGCGGCCCCGCGCGCGCGAGCGGGAGGTGGCGGGGGGAGATCTCGAGGCCGAGCCGCCGGAACTCCGGCGCGTACTCGAAGGTGACGCCCCCGGCGTCATCTTCGGCGACGGCTCCCACGCGGTGGCCCCACAGGCGCACCTCGGCGAAGACCGTGAACTCAGCCACGGGGCTTCCGCCGTGCCCGGCGGCGCGGAGGGGGTGGCGGGCGGCGATCGAGCAGCGCCAGCGGGGATGGCGGCGGTGGCGGCAGGATCAGGTCGACCTGCTCGAGGGCGCCGAGGACGCGGAGGATCCGCAGGAGGGTGCGGAAGGTGAAGTTCTCTCCCCGTTCCGCCTTGAGGACCGTGAGCGGCGTGAGCGCTGCGCGGGCGGCGAGTTCCTGGACCGTGAGGTCCCGCGCGAGGCGCCAGGCGCGGAGCCGCTGGCCCACGAGGGCCAGGATCTCGGGGTCCGTGGCGTCGGGGGTGGCGCTGGGCATTATGGAGATACTATAACATATATTACCTGCGATTACAAGCGACAATATATGTTATAATATATGCTATTGAGACTGCACGCGGAGGGAGCGGATCCTTCCCGAGCGACGCGGCTCCCCTAAGCCTG
>DATIEF010000308.1:0-2113 GCA_035455865.1 Gemmatimonadales bacterium
CAGCATCGCCGCCGCGAGCATCTGCGCCGAGGGGTTGGCGATCCCCTTGCCGGCGATGTCGGGCGCGCTGCCGTGCACCGCCTCGAAGATCGCCGCCCGCATCCCGATGTTGGCCCCGGGCGCCAGCCCCAGCCCGCCCACCAGCCCCGAGATCTCGTCGCTCAGGATGTCGCCGAACATGTTGGTGGTCACGATCACGTCGAACTGCTCGGGGCGGAGCACCAGCTGCATCGCCGTGTTGTCGATGATCAGGTCGTTCGAGTCGATCCGCCCGGCGTACTCGCGCGCCACGGTCTTCGCGGTCTCGAGGAAGAGGCCGCTCGTCATCTTGAGGATGTTGGCCTTGTGGACGATGGTGACCTTCTTCCGGTGGTGCTGCACCGCGTACTCGAAGGCGTAGCGCGCGATCCGCTCGCACTCGAGGCGCGTCACGATCGCCGCCGACTGCGCCACCGCCTTCGGGTCGTCGCCCACCTGCACGAAGTGCTCCACGCCGACGTAGAGCCCTTCGAGGTTCTCCCGGATGAGCGTGATGTCGATGCCGCTGTAGCGCTGGCCCGGCACCAGCGTCACCGCCGGCCGCACGTTGGCAAAGAGCTCGAACTCCTTCCGGAGCCCCACGTTGACCGAGCGGAACCCGGTCCCCACCGGCGTCGTGAGCGGGCCCTTGAGCGCCAGGCCCGTCCGCCGGATGGACTCGAGGGTGGCGTCGGGGAGCGGGGTGCCGGTGGCGTCGACGCCGGCCATCCCGGCCAGCTGTTCGTCCCAGCGGAACTTGAGCCCCGAGCGCTCCAGCACCTTGACCGTCGCGGCGGTGATCTCCGGCCCGATCCCGTCGCCCGGGATGAGGGTCACGTCGAACGTCATCAGCGCTCCATCGCGGGGAGCACGTGGTCGAGCGCGTCGTCGAGCGCCGCGCGGGCCGAGGCGCCGTGCCCCACCGCGCGGGTGCGCCACACCACCGTCGCCTCGCGCGAGTCGGCCAGCACCAAGAGCATCTCGGCGGTCTCGCCGGTGGCGGGGTCGTGGAAGAAGACCGCCGCGGCGGGAACGAGCGCGTAGCGGCCGCCGGCGAGCGCCGTCATCTGGCGGAGCGCCGCGCGGAACGGATCGGGGACGAACTTGAGGCGCTCGTCGCGCATCATTCCCTGCCCCATCCGGTCGGGGTCGGGCGCGAAGCCCGGTGCGCGCCGCGCGATCTTCCGGAGCTCGGGCGGGAGCTTCCACGCCACCTCCGGCGACCGCTCCACTAGCGCCTTCCCCAGGAGCGAATCGACCCAGAGGAGCGCGCGCTGGTGGTCGGCCAGGACCGGGTCGGCCTCGCTCGCGCTGTCCGCCGCCAGGAGGGCGAGCGGCACGACCGAGAGGGTCTGGCCGGCGAGCGCGTTGGTGGAGAGGGGGAGGTTGACGATCTGCTCGGGCTTCGGGGCCGGTTCAGCCCGGTGCCCGCACGCCGAGAGGAGCACTGCCAAGCCGATGATGGACAAGGACTTAGGCAATCGCGACCTGCCAGTTGGAGCGGAGGGGGACTCGTTCCGGGAGAAAGGTAAATGGAGGGGGGACGGGCGACTAGGTACGAGGTGCGGAACTGGAGGGGCGAGGAACGTGGAACAAGGTACGAGGGTCGAGGTTCGGAGCACTCCACCAATGGCGGGGAGCCGAGGCGCATCTCTCAGGATGACGCGCGGCGGAGGTTGACGCCGCGTTCGCACGGCGAAGGAAGCGACGTGTCGGGTCGCCGCAGGCGACCCCCACCTGTCACGGCCTACGCCTCCCGTCTCACGTCTTACCTCTTACGTCTCACGTCCCGTGACCTGCCGCTCGCGCCCCACCCGTCACCCGCGCCTCGAACCTCGCACCTACTCGAGCGACAACCCGCCGTCCACCACGATCGTCTGCCCGGTGATGTGCCGCGCCTCTTCGGAGCAAAGGAAAGCGACGACGCGGGCCACGTCCTCAGGCTCCGCCACCCGCCCGAGCACGGCGTGCATCCGGGCCCGCTCCACTACCTCCCGGGGGAGCATCATCATCCGCTCGGTGCGGATGAACCCCGGGGCCACGGCGTTCACGTTCACGTTGGCGGGGCCGAGTTCCACGGCGGCGGCGCGGGTGA
>DATIEF010000309.1:0-3924 GCA_035455865.1 Gemmatimonadales bacterium
CGGAGGTTCTCCGGCACCGTCGGATCCGGGTGGTGGTTGGGAAAGCGTCCGTCGGAGTCCCAGAAGAGCGGCAGCACCTCGCACCCGAGCGCCTCGAGCGTCGCGACCGCGACCAGGCTCCCCACCCCGTTGCCGCAGTCGACCACGACCTTGACCGGGCGCGCCAGCCGGTGGCGGGCCAGGATCGCCTCGCGGTAGCGGCCCAGGACCGACCCATCGCTCCGCTCCCCGCCGGCGCCGGTTTGCCAGGACTCGAGCTCGATCATCTCCCAGAGCTCGAGGATCCGTTCGCCGTGGATGGCCTCCCCGCCGGCGACCATCTTGAAGCCGTTGAATTCCGGCGGATTGTGCGATCCGGTCACCTGGACGCCGCCGTCGGTCCCGAGCGCCTCGACGGCGAAATACAGGGCCGGGGTCGGGAGTTCGCCAACATCGACCGCGGTGGCGCCCGCCGCCACGATGCCCCGGCGGAGCGCGGCGGCCAGGGCGGTCCCCGACGGCCGGTTGTCGCGCCCGACCGCCAGCACCGGCGCGCGACCGAGCCGTCCCGCCACCTGGGATGCGAAGGCCCGCCCGAGGGCCTCCGCGAACGACGGGGTGAGCTCCCGGTCGACCAGGCCGCGGACGTCATACTGCCGGAACACCGACTTCGGGACGTTCATCCGGGAAGATCCCTCATTCGACGCCAAGGGGGAGGAACGGGCGCCCGAACGGCCCGCTCCTCCCCCGGATGCTGCCGCCGCGCATCAGGGCTGCGGACCCGGCTGGGTCACCGGCGGCGGTGGAAGGGTCGCGGCCACGCCCTCGGTGGTGTGGAGGGCGCCGGCGGGGAGCACGCCCAGCCCCACGATGACGGCGACGCTGACCGTGAGGACGACGCCCGCCACCCACCCCGTCCGGACCTCGGTGTACGCGCCGGCCCTCGGGGCGGGCTTCATGTACATCGCCATGATCACGGGGAGGTAGTAGCCCGCGGAGATGACGCTGGTGAGCACCAGCACCACCGGGAGGACCACGCTCCCCTCCCCGACCGACGTCATCAGGATGTTCCACTTGCCGATGAAGCCGAAGGTGCCCGGGAACCCGAGCAGCGACAGCATCGAGATGGCGAGCCCGAGCGCCACGCCCGGACGCTCCGACGCGAGGCCGGCGATCCGGTCGAGCGTCACGTCGCGCTCGCCCCCGCGACCCAGCGCCGCCAGGAACCCGAAACTGGCGATCGTGGTGACCGCGTACGCGGCCAGGTAGAGCCAGACCGCGCCCGGCCCCGCCACCGTCTGGGCGTGGACCGCGACCAGCAGGTAGCCGGCGTGGGCGATAGCGCTGTAGGCCAGCATCCGCTTCAGCGATCGCTGGACCAGCGCCACGAGGTTGCCGAAGATCATCGTCGCGACGGCGAGCGCCGCGACCACCGGGCGCCAGTCGTCGGCCGCGGTCGGGAAGGCCACCACCAGCACCCGCACCAGTGCCAGGAACGCGGCGGCCTTGACCGCGGTGGCCATGAACGTCGTCACGGTGGTCGGCGCGCCATCGTAGACGTCGGGCGCCCACATATGGAACGGGACCGCGGCGACCTTGAAGGCGAAGCCGACGAGGATGAGCGCCAGGCCGATCCCGGCCATGACGGAGATCCGCGCGCTCCCGAGCTGGGCGCCGATGAAGCTCAGGTCCGTCGTGCCGGCGGCGCCGTAGGTCAGCGCGATGCCGTACAGCAGGAACCCCGAGGCGAACGCCCCGATCAGGAAGTACTTGAGCGCGGCCTCGGCCGAGAACGCGCTGCGGCGGTCGTAGCCGGCCAGGACGTAGATCGCGACCGACATCGTCTCCAGGCCGAGGAAGAAGACGATCAGGTCGGAGGCCGCGACCATCGCGAGCATCCCGACCGTGGCCAGCAGGACGAGCGGGTAGAACTCGGGCGCCGTGATCCCTTCCCGCTCGAGGTACGGGATCGAGAGGAGCACCGCCGCCGCCGCGCAGGCCACGATGAGGAGCCCGGCGGCGTAGCGGTACCCGTCGAGGGACACCATCAGCGAGGGGCCGGCGGGATGCACGCCGGTCCGGGCGAGCCAGCCCAGGGCCGCGGCCGCCAGGATGAGCCCGGGAAGCGAGAGCCAGCCCGCCAGGCGCGCATCGCCCGGGGTGCGGTGCCGCCAGGCCACCAGGAGCACGACGAGGAGCGCCCAGGCGCTGAGCAGCAGCTCCGGCAGGAGCGCCACGGAGACGCCGAACGGGGTGCTGAGGTCGATTTCCATGGCGTTACCTGGTCCCGGCCGGTGAAGGGTCGGTCGTCGTCGGCGCGGCGGGAACGACGTATACCGGCGGGCGCTGCGCCTCGGGCCGCGCGAGCTCCAGGTAGCGCCGGGCCGCCGGCTCGAGGCGGCGGAGCACCGGTGCCGGATAGAGGCCGATCCACAGGATCCCGGCAAGGAGCGGCGCCAGGACCACGAACTCCCGCAGCGACAGGTCGGGGAGCTTCTCGTTCTCCGGCTTGTCGAGCTTCTCGTAGATGATCCGCTGCACCGCCCACAGGAGGTACGCGGCCGCGAAGATGACGCCGGTGGCCGCGATGGCGGTGGCCACCGGATGCCGCCCGAAGCTGCCGAGGAGCACGAGGAACTCGCCGACGAACCCGTTGGTGCCGGGGAGCCCGATCGAGGAGAGCGCCACCAGCGTGAGCACCGCAGCGAACGCGGGCATGACGCGGGCGAGCCCGCCGAAGGCGCCGATCAGCCGGGTGTGGCGCCGTTCATACAGCATGCCGATGAGGAAGAACAGGGCGCCGGTGGAGAGCCCGTGGCTCAGCATGATCACCATGGCGCCCTGGACGCTCTGCAACGTGCAGGCCCAGATGCCGAGCATCACGAACCCGAGGTGGCTCACCGAGGAGTACGCGACCAGCTTCTTGAAGTCGGGCTGGACCATCGCCACCAGCGCGCCGTAGATGATGCCGATGACGGCGAGCGGGACCACCACCGCCGTGACGGCGGAGGAGAGCGCCACATCCGGGAAGAACGGGATGGCGAACCGCAGGAAGCCGTACGTGCCCATCTTGAGGAGCACGGCGGCCAGGAGGACGCTGCCGGCGGTCGGCGCCTCGACGTGGGCGTCGGGGAGCCAGGTGTGGAACGGGAAGACCGGCACCTTGATGGCGAAGGCGAGGGCGAACGCCAGGAAGAGCCATGGCTTGGCCGCGCCCAGCGTGGCGGCGTGCGCCAGCAGGTCGTCGTAGGAGAAGGTGATGAGCCCGGTGACGTTGCTCGTGTGGATGACGAGCGCCAGGATGGCCACCAGCATCAGCAGCGACCCGATGAACGTGTACACGAAGAACTTGAGGGCCGCGTAGAGCCGGTTCTGGCCGCCCCAGATGCCGATGAGGAAGTACATCGGCACCAGCATCAGCTCCCAGAACACGTAGAAGACGAAGAGGTCGAGGCTGATGAAGACGCCGAGGATGCCGGCGAGGAGCGCCATCAGGAGGGCGTAATAGCCGCGCTCCCGTTGGGTGATATAGTGCCAGCTCGACAGCACGCAGAGTGGCATCAGCCCGGTCGTGAGCAGCACCAGGAAGAGGGACAGGCCGTCGATCCCCACCCGGTAGGCGATCCCGTAACGCGGGATCCAGGGCGTCACGGAGGCGAACTGCATCCCGCCGGCCTGCGGGTCGAAGGCCCACCAGAGCCCCAGCGACAGCACGAACTCCACCACCGTGAGGACGAGGGCGAGCTGCCTGGCCCGCGGCGCCGGCACGAGGAGGAGCGGCACGATCCCCACCAGGGGGAGCAGCACCAGCGCGTGGAGGATCCAGTTGCCGTAGCCGATGAGCGCGAGGAATTCGGTCATGGATCCTTACCGCACCACGGCGTGGAGGACGTAGAGGACGCCGGCGAGGAACAGCACGATGTACACCCCCACCTGGCCGGTCTG
>DATIEF010000310.1:0-4767 GCA_035455865.1 Gemmatimonadales bacterium
AGTGCCTGGATCCGCTTTGGGCCCAGGCCGGGAAGCTGGAGGAGCGCGAGCAACCCCTTCGGGAACCTGGCCTCGATCGATTCAAGCGCCGCGAGGCGCCCGGTCCCGGCCGCCTCGACGATCTTCCCCGCCAGGTCCGCCCCGATCCCCGGCAACTCCGCGAGTTCGGCGGCGGTGCGCGCGGCTGCCGGTCCCGGCAGGCCCTCGACCGTGCGGGCCGCATTGCGGTAGGCCCGGACGCGGAACGGGTTGGCACCCTGGAGCTCGAGGACATCGGCGAGCTCGCGGAAGAGGCGCGCGACCTCCGCATTCTCAGTAGGCATCGCTCCTCCTTCGACCCGCCATAAAGCAACGTCCCCCGAGGTGGTTGGCCACACCGAGGGACGTAGGGGAGAAACTTGTTCCGGCGGCCGATTTCGGCAAACCCGTTGTAGAGTCGCCTAGAACGTTCGCGGATCCTGATCACCGGGTGTCTGGCTCGGACCCGAAGGCCCTCGCGTGCGGCCGGTGACCCGGTCCTCTGACCGTCGGCGGCTGGTACCCGCCGGCCCCTCTCCCAGGGGGCGTCCCGCGCGGCTCCCCTTTCAGGAAGCCGCGGGAATGATACGACCTGCGCAGTGAACCCACGTTGAATCGCCGGTGAAAGAAAATTCCGCCCGCCGAAGACAGGAACGGGCGGCCCCCGGGTGCCGGACGTCAACGTCCCCCAGCGTGGTTCGCCGCACTGGGGGACGCGAGAGGGATATTTGTTCGGCGGCTCAAGAGGGTACCGCCGGCCCCTCTCCCACGGGGCGTACTGCTCGGCTCCCCCTTCCGGGAAGCCGGATGGACGATACCATAATTGGGGTGAAGGGGCCGTGAATCGCCGATGAGATGGCCCCCCGACCCACGGTGACCGCCCAGGAGACCCCATGACGACCGCCCCCGCCCCGGTCCACCGACTCGTCCCGCTCATGGTGGTGAGCGTGGTGATCGGCGCGCCGCTGGTCTATTTCGTGTGGGAAGAGATCAATGAACTCCTGACCGGCCAGGTGGTGGGAGCGCACCTGGGCATCGCGCTGGGGGCGCTGGTCCTCCTGCTGGTGCTGCTCCGCATCATCGCCGGTCGCATCCGCCCCACCCCTCCCTCGGAGCGCCCATGACGCCCCCGGACATCCCGGACCCGTACCGCCCGCTGCCCCCCGTCGGCGGCCCCGCCGACGCCGACCCGGAGACGACGGGCACGCTCTTCCTCATGATCTTCTTCCTGATGCTGATCGTCGGCTTCTGGGCGATCATGTACATCACCCTCCTCCGGCGGTGACCCGTGCGCGTCCATACCTATGAACGGGCCTTCCTGACGCTCGGCGGCGCGCTGCTGGTGGTGTTCGCGGGCGCGCTGACGTGGGCGACGCTGGGGATGGGGATGCACCTCCCCGGCCGCGGTGGCCGGCTCGACCCTGCCAAGGTCCAGCAGACGCCCCCGTTCGACCATCCCGGCGTCCGGCAGACCGGCCCGGGCCAGTATGAAGCGGTGATCGTCGGGTTCACCTGGGGCTTCCTCCCCGCCGAGATCGATGTGCCGGCCAACGCCGAGATCACCTTCGTGGCGACATCGATGGACGTGATCCACGGCTTCGAGGTCGAGGGCACCCGCGTCAACATGATGCTCATCCCGGGACAGGTGTCGCGGCTCACGTATCGCTTCAAGGAACCGGGGGAGCACCTGCTCATCTGCCACGAGTACTGCGGACTCGGCCATCAGACCATGCACGCAAAGGTGGTGGTGCAATGACCTCGACCGTCGTGCAGGACCCGTCCGGCTTCGAGCTCCCCGCCGACCAGCGCCGGGTGCTCTCGTGGTTCGTCTACCTCGGCTTCGCGGCGCTGGCGGCCGGCGTCACCAACGGACTCGCGCAGGCGGTGTCGTACGCCGGCATCGACATCACCGGGTACTTCCCGTTCCTCAAGACGTACTACCAGGGCCTGACGATGCACGGCGTCGCCAACGCCCTGGTGTTCACCTTCGCCTTCGGCAACGCCTTCCTGATGCTGATGACGGCGCGGGGGCTCAATCGCGCGCTGCCGGGCGCCCTGGTGAAGGCCTCGTTCTGGGTGATGCTGGCCGGCGTGGCGAGCACGTTCTACGCCATCGTGAGCAACCACGCGAGCGTGCTGTACACGTCCTACGCGCCGCTCCAGGCCCATTGGACGTACTACGCCGGGCTGGTGCTCGTGGTGATCAGCACATGGCTGGCCTCGGCGGCGATGTTCGTGACCCTGGCGCGCTGGCGGCGCGAGCACCCCGGCGAGCGCATCCCGCTCCTCGCCTACATCTCGGTGGTGCGCTGGATGATGTGGGACCTCGCGTCGATCGGGGTGGCGGTCTCGTTCCTCGGCTTCCTCATCCCCTGGTCGCTCGGCATCCTCCCCAAGGTCGATCCGCTCCTCAACCGCACCCTCTTCTGGTTCACCGGGCACGCCATCGTCTACGCCTGGCTCCTGCCGGCGTACGTCTCGTGGTATGCACTGGTGCCGCGCCAGGCGGGGGGCAAGGTGGTGAGCGACCGGCTGGCCCGGGTGGCGTTCCTGATGTTCCTGATCGTCTCCGTCCCCACGGGCCTCCATCACCAGTACACCGACCCCGGCGTGTCGCAGGGGATGAAGGCGTTCCAGGGGCTCATCACGTTCGTCATCTTCTGGCCCAGCCTGGCGACCGCGTTCTCGGTGATGGCAGGGCTCGAGATGGGCGGCCGGCGCCACGGCGGCACCGGCCTCCTCGGCTGGATCCGGAAACTTCCGTGGTCGGATCCGTCGCTCACCGCCCAGATGCTCGCGATGCTGACGTTCGTCCTCGGCGGCATCACCGGCCTCATCAACGCGAGCTACGTGATGAACCAGGTGATCCACAACACCACCTGGATCCCGGGGCACTTCCACATGACGGTGGGGAGCGCGGTGGCGCTCTCGTTCATGGGGATCACCTACTGGCTGATCCCGTACCTCACCGGGCGGGCACTCTGGTCGCGGAAGCTGGCGGTGGCGCAGTCGTGGATCTACACGGTGGGGATCCTGATCTTCGCGCGCGGGATGATCTCGGGCGGGCTGGCGGGGATGCCACGCCGGACGTTCATCGCCCGCGCGGCGTACAGCCTGCCGCCGTGGCACCTGGCGGGCGTCCTCACCGGCATCGGCGGCACGCTGATGTTCCTGGGCGCGGTGCTCTTCCTGGTGATCCTGGCGATGACCGTGCTCGGCGCCGGCGGCAGCGCGGGGGTGCCGACGGACGTGCCCTACAGCGAGGTACTGACCCCGGCCGCGACCGCCGGCTGGGAGGTGAACCTCGACAAGCTCCGGTGGTGGCTCCTGGCCGCCATCGTCCTCATCGTGCTGGCGTATGCCCCCGCATTCCTGATGGAGATGCCGCCCAACTTCGTCTCACCGGGATTCCGCCTGTACTAGGCCGACCGGCGGGTGGTCAGCGCGCGGCCACCCGCGTCCCCTCGGCGATCCGGTCGCCAGGCTGGCGGATCACGGCCTCGCCGGCCCTGAGTCCGCCCACGATCTCGGCGAAGCCCCCGCCCTGGTGCCCCACCGTCACGGCCCGGGCGCGGGCGCGGCCGTCCTCCACCAGGTAGACCGACCACCCCGACGCCCCGCGCACCAGCGCGTTGGCCGGGATCCGCAGCACGCTGTCGGAACGCCAGATGACCACGCTGGCGTCGACCCGGAAGCCGTCCCCCAGCTCGGGGGGGACTTCGGCGAGGTCGGCGATCACGTGCACCCGCTGCTCCTCGACGCCGAGCGCCGACAGCTTGGTGAAGGCCGACGGCTCGACCGTCCGCACGACCGCCGACAGCTGGCGCGCACCCCCCCACCCGGTGATGAGCACCGGGTCGCCTGCCTTGACCTGCGCCGCATCGGCCGACAGCAGGTCGAGCACGACCTCGAGCGACCGCGGATCTCCAAGCTCCGCCAGCACGGTGCCCGCGAGGACCGGCCGCTCGCTCCGCTCGGCGATGCGGAGCACCTTCCCCGACACCGGCGCCTCGAGCAGGAGCGCACCGGCCCCGGTCAGCGCCGCGCGGGCGAGCTCCACGTCGTGCTCGGCGGCGCGGGCGCGGTATTCCGCCGCCTCGAGGGCGCGGGTGGCGGTCGACTCCGCCACCTCGGCGCGTTCCCGCTCCTGCGGCGGGATGACCCCCGGTGCCGCGAGGCGCTCGGCCCGTATCCGCTCGCGATGGGCCTGCTCCCACGCGGAGCGCGCCGATCGTGCGGCCGCATCCGCCGAGCGGGCGGCGTCGGCCGCGGCATCGCGCCGGGCCTCGGCCTCGCGCCGCGCGCGGGGGTCGAGGACCGAGGGTGTAAGGCGCGCCACCACGTCGCCCACCCGGACCGGTGCGCCCTCGAGCATCCCGATCCGCGCCACGACGCCCGCCACCGGCGCGGTGACCAGATATCGATCGCGGAGCCGGGTGCGGCCTTCCTCGTCCACGGTGGTGACAACGGCGCCGACCCCGGCCACGGCGGTGTCGACCGGCTCCGGCCGGGCACGGCCGAGGAGTGCCACGAGCGCCGCACCGCCGCCGACCGCGAGCGCCCACCACCAGTACCGCCGCCGGATCTGCATCGTCACTCCCTGGTCTTGAGCACGGCCACGAGGTCCAGGCGGCCGATCCGCCGGGCCACGACCGCGGCGGAGCCCGCCGCGGCACCGGCGGTCACGGCGGCCGCGAAGGCGTAGGTGGCGCCGGTGATGAGCAGCGGGAGTCGGAACAGTTCCCACTG
>DATIEF010000311.1:0-5169 GCA_035455865.1 Gemmatimonadales bacterium
TGGCGCCGGTGATGAGCAGCGGGAGCCGGAACAGTTCCCACTGGTAGAGCGCCGACAATTCGGCGGCGAACAGGTACCCCACCCCCAGGCCGGCGGCGATCCCCACGCTGGTGATCACGGCCTGTTCCCCGAGCAGCATCCGCGACACCTCCGAGCGGCTGAAGCCGAGGACCCGCAGGCTCGCGAGCTCGCGGCCGCGCTCGGAGAGGGAGATCCGGGCGGCGTTGTACACCACCGCCACCGCGATGCCGCCGGCGAACCCGACCAGCACCAGCGTGACGACGGTGAAGCTCCGCTTGAGCGTATCCTCGAAGCTCTGCAGCGCGTCCGTCCGGCTGTTGGCACCGGCCACGGCGGGGATCCGCTTGAGCCGGCGGTTGAGCTCCGGCGCGCCGGCCGGGTCGGTGCGCAGGGAGGCGCCGGAGATCGCATCGCCATCGCCCGCCAGGCGCGCCGCCGTGGCCGGATCGGCGTAGGCCGAGAGCCCGAGGAGTTCATCCACCACGCCGACCACGGGCACCATCCGCTCCCGCCGGCTCCCCTCGAGCACCTGCACCCGCACGGTATCGCCGGGGCGCACGTGGAGGACGTCGGCGAGTTTGGCGGTGAGGAGCAGCCCGCCGGCCGGGGCCGGGACCGCCCGCTCGTCCGACCCGACGATGCGACGGAGCTCGGCGTCGGGCGGCAGGCCGAGGAGCGCGATCAGCCGGGAGCGCTGCAGCGACCCGATCCGCACCGGCACCGCGCGGAACGGCTCGACGGCGAGCACGCCGGGGAGGGACGCGAGGTCGTGCGCGGCGGACGGCGGAAGGGGGCGGGTGAACGTGACGGTGACGTCGCCACGCAGGACGTGCCGGAACTGGAACTCGCCGAGGTAGCCGATGGAGTCGAGCATGTACCAGCCCAGCACCAGCGTCCCGACCGCCAGCGCCACCCCGACCGTGCTGAGCGCGGCGCGTCCCCATCGGCGTTCGAGGTTGCGGGCGACGATCCGCTCCGGGAGCGGGAGGCGCCGATCGAGCCCCAGGCGCTCGAGCAGGCCGGGCCGGAAGCGCGGCGGCGGCTCGGGCTGGAGCGCCTCCGCGGGGGCGAGCGCGACCACCCGGCGCACCGCGCCGACCGCGCCGATGGTGGCCGCGAGCGCCGTGACACCGAGTGCCAGTGCCACGGCCACCGGGTCGGTGCGGAAGAGGAACTCGGGGAACCGGTAGTAGCGGGCATAGTTGGCGTTGACCAGCCGGGCGAGCCAGAGCCCGAGCGCCACACCGACGAGTCCGCCGCCCGCGAGCGCGGCGAACGCCAGCTTGACGTAGTGGAACGCCACCCGCGCGCTGCCGTAGCCGAAGGCCTTGAGCGCCGCGATCTGCTCCCGCTGGGTGGCCACGAGGCGCGCGAGCACCACGTTGAGCAGGAAGGCCGCGATGCCGAGGAAGATGGCGGGGATCACCGTGCCGCTCACCCGGTTCTGCGCGATCTCATCGTTGAGGAACCGAGCCGACACCTGTTCGGTGCGGTCGAAGGCGCCGAGCCCGCCGTACGGAGCGAGGAGCCGGTCGACGGCGGGGATCACCGCTCTGGACGGCACGCCCGGCGCCAGGGCGAGGCTCACGTCGTTGAAGGCGCCGACGAGGTCGAAGGCGGACGCCACCGCGTCGCGGTCCATCCAGAGGACACCGAAGTGGCGGTTGTCGGGAAAGAGCCCGCCCTCGCCGATCTCATAGACGTACTCCGGCGAGATCCCGATCCCCACCACGCGGAGGCGCTGCCAGCGGCCGTTGATCACCGCGCCCACCACGGAACCGACATCGAGGCGGTCGGCCTCGGCGAACGCCTCGCTCACGACGACCTCGTCCCGGCGCCCCGGGGCGATCCACCGGCCGCGGCGCAGGTGCACGTCGTTGAGCCGCGGGCGGGCGGCGCCGGGCACCGAGACGATCCGGCCCACCGCGGGTTCCGCGAGGCCGGGCACGTCGAGGATGACGTTCACCACCACCCGGGGCTCGACCACGGCCACGCCCGGGATCGCACCGAGCCGCGCGGCGACCGGGTCGGGCACCCGCTTGGCGTGGGCGAACACGTCGGCCAGGCGCTCGCCGGCGTAGTAGGCCGCGCGCGACCGGAGGAGCGACGTGTACGAGGTGCGGGTGGTGACCACCGTGGCGACCCCGGCGGCGACCACCACGCCGATGGCGACGAACTGGCCCCGGAGGTGCACGAGGTCGCGGAGGACCTTGCGGTCGAGGGCACGCACGCCGGTCACCAGCTGATGTCGGCGGGGCGCGCCCGCCGGGCGTTGACCTGGATCTCCGCGATCCCGCCGCTGCGGAGCCGGATGACCCGGTCGGCCATCGAGGCGATCGCCGCGTTGTGGGTGATCACCACCGTGGTGGCGCCGAGCTCGCGGTTGACCTGCTCCAGCACCTCGAGGACGATCTTGCCGGTCTCGTAGTCGAGGGCCCCGGTGGGCTCGTCGCAGAGGAGGGCGTCGGGCTTCTTGGCGATGGCGCGCGCGATGGCCACCCGCTGCTGCTCACCGCCCGAGAGCTGCGCCGGGAAGTGATGGAGCCGGTCGTGAAGGCCCACCATCCCGAGCGCCGCCTCCGGCGCGAGCGGGTCGCGCGAGATCTCGGTGACGAGGGCGACGTTCTCCATCGCCGTGAGGCTGGGAATGAGGTTGTAGAACTGGAAGACGAAGCCGACGTGCTCCCGCCGGTACCGGGTGAGCGCCGCGTCGTCCGCGCCGGTGAGTTCGTGGTCCAGGAAGCGCACCTGCCCGGCGCTCGGCGCATCGAGCCCGCCGAGGATGTTGACCAGCGTGCTCTTGCCGCTCCCCGACGGCCCCAGGATCACCACGAACTCGCCGCGATACAGGTCGAGGTCGATGCCGCGGAGGGCGTGCACCTCGACCTCGCCCATCCGGTACACCTTGCTCAGGCCCCGGGCGCGAAAGACCACCTCGCGCTCCGCGGTCGCGGCCGGCTTGCGCGGGTCCACCACTGGCACCACGGTCATGCACCCTCCCGACCAAGCGTACCGGGCCCACGGTGAGCACCGGTTGAAGCGCTGGTGAAGGGAGGTTCACGCAACGACGATGCGCCCCGCCGGGATGGAGATCCGGGCGGGGCGCGGGTCCGGCGGGCAGCGTGCGGCGGCTAGAGCGTCTTGAGATCGATCACGAAGCGGTAGCGCACGTCGCCCTTGATGGTCCGCTCGTACGCCTCGTTGATCTGCCTGGCGTTGATGACCTCGACGTCGGCGGAGATGCCGCGTTCCGTGCAGAAATCGAGCATCTCCTGGGTCTCCCGGATGCCGCCGATCCCCGATCCCGCCAGCCGGCGGCGGTTGCGGATGAGCGAGAAGGCCTGGACCGGCGCGGGGTGCTCGGGAACGCCGAGGAGCACCATCGCGCCGTCGCGGCGGAGGAGGCCCAGGTAGGCGTTGAGGTCGTGGTCGGCGGAGACGGTGTCGAGGAGGAAGTCGAACCGGTTGGCGTGCTTGGTGAAGGCGTCCTTGGCCCTGGTGTTGATGAATTCGCGGGCGCCGAGCCGCCGGGCGTCGGCCTCCTTGGCGGTGGAGGTGCTGAACACCGCCACTTCCGCGCCCATCGCCGCCGCGAGCTTGACGCCCATGTGCCCAAGCCCGCCAAGGCCGATGACCCCCACCCGCTGGCCCGCCGCCACGCCGAAGTGCCGCAGCGGCGAGTACGTCGTGATGCCGGCGCAGAGGAGCGGCGCCACGTTCGGGAGCGGGAGCTTGCCCGACACCGACAGGACGTACTTCTCGTCCACCACGATCTGCGACGAATAGCCGCCGTAGGTGGGGGTCTTCCCGTCCTGTTCGGTGCTGTTGTAGGTGTAGGAGGTCTTGCGTTCGCACATCTGCTCGAAGCCGTCGCGGCAGTTGGCGCACTTGCGGCAGGAATCGACGAAGCAGCCCACGCCCGCCAGGTCGCCGGCGTGGAAGCGCTTGACCCCGGTCCCGACCTTGGCCACCCGGCCGACGATCTCGTGGCCCGGCACCATCGGGAAGAGGGCGCGCCCCCACTCCTCGCGCGCCTGATGGATGTCGGAGTGGCAGATCCCGCAGTAGAGGATCTCGATCAGGACGTCATTGGGCCCGACGGCCCGGCGCTCGAACGCGAACGGCTCGAGCGGGGCCCTGGCCTTCTTGGCGGCGTATCCACGGGTGGCAAGCATCACGGACCTCGACTGCGGCGGGACGACGATCAGGCACCGGCTTCCGGAGGGGAAATGTAGGCCAGAAGGCCGCCCAGGAGTATGACGAAGACCATCACCAGCACTTCATACCGGACCGACCGGCGGAGCTTGTCCGCGGTGGCCGGCTCGGCGGCACGGGGCACGAGCACGAACTTGTGGTACGCGCCGAAGAGGACCAGCACGCCGACGCCCACCGCCTTGGCGATGGCGACGGAGCCATAATCGGAATGGAAGAGGTCGCGCCACGCCGGCAGGAAGAGGAGCGCCGCCAGGAGCCCCGAGGCGGTGACCACCACCACCGACGCCAGCGCCGCCGCGGAGACGCGCCCGACGCCGAAGGAGTGCTCGGGGAGCGTGGGGTCGGCCAGGAGGAGCCAGAGGAGCCCGCCCAGCCACACGGCGCCGGCCGCGAGGTGCAGCGCCTTGGCCGGGAGCGACCAGTCGGTGGACAGGCTCGCCGCGTGGCCGACGTAGGCGCTGGCGACGAGCGCGCCGAGCCCGAGCACGGCCGCGGCACCGGGGCGGCGGACCATCGTGGCGGCGAGCGCCGCCAGGAGCGCAAGTGCGATACGGACCACCTCGGTGTGCCCGGTGCTGGTCGACGTCAGGAGCGCCAGCGCATCGGCGTCGAGCCGCTGGTCGAATGACGCGTTGAGCATCCAGGCGAGGAGGTGAAGCACCAGGACGCCCACCGCCACCCAGGCGAGCGCGGTCCCGGCCCGGCGCGGTGCGACCCCGCCGGTGGGAAGGAGCCAGGCAAGGAGCGCCAGGAGCCCGGCACTCGCCATCAGCGTCCCTACACCGAGTCCCCGC
Source organism: Gemmatimonadales bacterium (assembly GCA_035455865.1). Classification (GTDB taxonomy): domain Bacteria; phylum Gemmatimonadota; class Gemmatimonadetes; order Gemmatimonadales; family GWC2-71-9; genus CAMLHU01. The sequence goes on from DATIEF010000311.1 coordinate 5,031, forward strand.
AGGACGGCGGGAACGACGGGCGCACCCTTGAGATAGAGGCCCGGGGGCTGGTCGGAGTCGGAGTCCTGCGGGGCAGCGGTGAAGCGGGACAGCGGGGCAGCGGTGAAGCGGGACAGCGGGGCCGCGGTGAAGCGGGACA
>DATIEF010000312.1:0-3654 GCA_035455865.1 Gemmatimonadales bacterium
GGCCACGTCGGTCGCCAAGGTCAACGGCGTGTTCTCCACCCTCGAGGGGATGGCCGACCTGAGCTTCACCACCGCGACGCTCCCGATCTCCGTCGCGCCGGTGCTGAGCGGGCACACCTGCGCCACCGGGTCGTCCAACTCGGCCAACTGGGGCGACCCCACCTACGCCGCCTCCGGGACCGACGGCACCAGCCACCCCTGCGCCAGCTACTTCCCGATCATCTATGTCGACGGCGGCGGCGGCACCGTGATGCCGCCGACCGGCACCGGCCAGGGGATCCTGCTGGTCAACGGCAACCTCAAGTTCAACTCGGGGTTCAAGTTCTACGGCGTGGTCCTGGTGACCGGGAAGGTGTCCGCGAGCGGCGGCGGATCCACCGGCAACGTCTACGGCGCGCTCCTGTCGCAGGGCGATGCGACGCTCAACGGCAACGAGCGGTTCGACTACTCGAGCTGCGCCGTCACGCTGGTGGCCGAGGCGGCGCTGATCGGGCGCCCGCTGTCGGTCCGGCCCTACATCCGGTTCTGACGCCGGCGCGCCCTCGCGCCGGCCGCCGCGCCGTCCCATCTTTATCCGCATGCCACCCGTGCGCCGCTCCCTCCGCGGCGAACTCCTGTTCAGCTTCGCGTTCCTCACCTCGGCGGCGGTGCTGCTCGTGGGGGCGAGCGCCACGCTCCTGGCCGGCCACGATGCCGGGGCCGCGGTGTGGGCGCTCCTCTTCCTCTGGCTCGGGAGCACCGGGGTCATCGTGGTCTTCGGCGCGTGGCTCCTGCGGGGCCGGGTGCTCCGCCCCCTCCGCCTCCTCGGCGAGCAGGCCGACGCGCTGGCGGAGGGACGGTCACCCGAGCCGCCCACCTTCGACACCGCGGACTTTGCCCACCTGAGCGAGCGCCTGACCTGGATGGCCGACCGCCTCCTCGACGCCCGAAGCCAGGTGGTCCGCGCCGAGAAGCTGGCCGCGGTGGGACAGCTCGCCGCCGGGGTTGCCCACGAGATCCGGAACCCGCTCGGCGCCCTCGGCAACTTCCTCGAGGTGCTCCGCCGCCGGGGCGCCGACGCCGCCGTGGTCGCCGACATGCAGCGCGAGATCGAGCGGATGGATCGCATCGTCCAGGAGCTCCTCGATTATGCCCGGCCCCGCGCCACACCCGCGCCGATCGACGTGGGCGCCGCGGTCCGCTCGACGGTGGAGCTCCTCGGCGCCCAGCGCACCGTCGAGCCGGGCCGGCTCCACCTCGACGTCGCGGCCGACCTGCCGCCGGTCCGCGTCGACCGCCACGCGGTCGAGCAGCTCGTCGTGAACCTGGTGCTCAACGCCCGCGACGCCCGCGTCGACGGCCGGATCTGGGTCGGCGTCGGGAAGGCCACGGCGGGCCCGATCCCCGAGCCGCGACGCGCCGAGGATCCGGCAGGTGAGGATCGGCGCGGCGCGCGCGAACGGGAGTCCCGCCCCTGGCGGGCCGACCGGCCTGCCGGCGCACCCGGCATCGCGCTCCACGTGGCCGACGAAGGCCCCGGCGTCCCCGAGGGCGATCGCGACCGCGTGTTCGACCTCTTCTACACCACCAAGGCGCCGGGCGCGGGCACGGGGCTCGGCCTCGCCATCGCGGCGCGGACGGTGCACGACGCGGGCGGCGTCATCTGGGTCGATCGTGGCCGCGAAGGCGGGGCGGTGTTCCGGGTGTTCCTGCCTGCGGCGGAGGTGCCGGCGTGACGCGGGTCCTCATCATCGACGACGATCCCGGCCTCCGGCGTTCGCTGGGCCTCCTGCTCGGCGAGGCCGGCTATACGGTCGTGGCCGAGGGCGATCCGGCGCGCGCGCTCGAGCTGGCCCAGGCCGATCCCTTCGACCTCATCCTCTGCGATGTCCGGATGCCCGGGCTCGACGGGCGCGAGTTCCTGCGCCGGTACCGCGCCGCCGGCGGGGCCGCGTTGGTGGTGGTGATGAGCGCGTACGGGAGCGAGGACGCGGCGCTCGAGGTCATCCGCGAGGGGGCGTACGATTACCTGCACAAGCCCTTCCGGCCCGACGAGGTGCTCTTCACCCTCCGGAAGGCGGAGGAGCGGGAGCGGCTGCGGCGGGAGGTGGCGGAGTTGCGGGCGACCGTGGCGGGGGGCGCGGCGGGCGGCGGCCTCGTGGTCGAGAGCCCGGCCATGCGGCGGGTGGTCGAGCTGGCGAGCCGGGTGGCCGGCCACGCCACGACCGTGCTCCTCACCGGGGAGAGCGGCACCGGCAAGGAGGTCATCGCCCGGCTCATCCACCAGCGGAGTCCGCGGGCCGCGGAGCGCTTCGTCGCGGTCAATTGCGCGGCGATCCCCGAGGCGCTCATCGAGTCGGAACTCTTCGGCCACGTCCGCGGCTCGTTCACCGGCGCCACCGGGGACCGCCGCGGGCTCTTCGAGGAGGCCGACCGGGGGACGCTCCTGCTCGACGAGATCGGCGACCTCCCCTTCGCGCTGCAGCCGAAGCTGCTGCGGGCCCTCGAGGAGGGGGCCATCCGCCGGGTGGGCGAGGCCAGCGAGCGAAAGGTCGACGTGCGGGTCATCGCCGCCACCGCGCGCCCGCTCGACGAACTGGTGCGGGATGGCCGGTTCCGGGAGGACCTGTTCTATCGGCTCAACGTGGTGCAGCTGGCGCTCCCGCCGCTGCGCGACCGGCCGGAGGACATACCCGCGCTCGCGGCGCACTTCCTGGCGCAGGCCGGCGCCCGGCTCGGCCGGCCCCTGAGCCTGAGTCCGGACGCGCTCGGCCGGCTCCACGGCTACCGGTGGCCGGGCAACGTGCGCGAGCTCCGGAACGTGATCGAGCGCGCCGCCGTGCTCGCGCCGAGCTCGACGCTGGATGCGGGGGATTTCCTGCTGGGCGACACCCGCGGCTCGGCGCCCGCCGGGACCACCGACTCGCTCAAGCCGCAGGTCGAGGCCATCGAGCGGGCCGCCATCGCGCGGGCGCTGGCGGGCGCCGACGGCAACCGGCGCGCCGCGGCCAAGGCGCTCGGCGTGAGCCTCCGGACGCTGTTCTACAAGATCCGCCGCTATGGCCTGGAATAGTGCTGGTATTTGCACGACGTGCATCAAGTTGCACGGCAATCGATTGCATCTTGAATCGTAAATCATTGCGGAGCAACAGCTTAGAAGGCGGCACCCATCCTGCCAAGGAGGGCGGCGTGTTCCCACGTTCAACGGGGTCGGCCATGGTACGATCGCAGGGCGGGTTCAGCCTGATCGAGGTGGTGATCGTGCTTGCGCTCATTGCGATCATCACGACGATCGCGGTGCCGGCGCTGAGCACCAGCAGCGATGCCAAGTCGGTGAAGGGTGCCGGCAACTCGGTCGCGAGCCAGCTCGCCGTCGCGCGCACCGCGGCGATCGCCCGCGACCGCTGCGCCACGGTGCACCTCAACAGCAGCGGGAAGCTCTGGGTCACGACGCAGACCTGCGGCGGCACGCCCATCGACACGCTTACGAGCCGCAGCCTGGTCACGGCCTACGGGGTGACGACGACCGCGTGCAGCGGGAGCTCCTGCAGCCCGGGGAACTCGCTCGACTACACCTTCGATCCGCGCGGCATCCCGTACACCCAGAGCCCGGCCACCTACATCCTGACCCGGAACGCCGCCGCCGATACCGTCAACGTCGGCCAGTTCGGGAGG
>DATIEF010000313.1:0-2688 GCA_035455865.1 Gemmatimonadales bacterium
GCCCGTCAGCTTGAGGAACACCTGTTCCAGCGACTGGCCGTGGCTCTCGGTGCGCTGGCGCACCTCGGCCATCGTGCCGTCGGCCACGATCTTCCCCTTCTGGATGATCGCGATCCGGTCGCAGACCGTCTCGGCGATCTCGAGGGTGTGAGTGCTCATGAGGACGGTGCCTCCCCGATCGCAGTACTGCCGGAAGAGATCCTTGAGGAAGCTCTGCCCCTTGGGGTCGAGCCCCACCATCGGTTCGTCGACCACGATCACGTCGGGGCGGTGCACCAGCGCGCTCGAGATGATCAGCTTCTGCCGCATCCCGTGGCTGTACTTCTCCACCAGCTGGTCCTTCCAGTCGGTGAGCTCGAACAGCGCCAGGAGCTCGTCCATCCGGCCTTCGACCGCGGCACCCCCCTGGCCGTAGAGTCCCGCCACGAACCGCAGGAACTCCGCGCCGGTGAGCTTCTCGTAGACGTACGGCCGGTCGGGGATGAAGCCGAGCCGGGACTTGGCCGCCTGCGGGTCCCGCTGGACGTCGTGCCCGGCGACCTCCACGGTGCCGTGGGTGGGCTGGAGGATCCCGGCGATCATCCGGAGCGTCGTGGTCTTCCCGGCGCCGTTGGGCCCGAGGAAGCCGAAGAGCTGCCCCTTCGGGACCTCGAGCGAGATGGAGTCGACCGCGGTGAACGCACCGTAGCGCTTGGTGAGATCGGTGAGGCGGATCATGGGAGTTCGACGGGGTCGGCGCCGGTGCCCACGAGGGCGCCGGCCAGGGGGAAGAGGTCGGTCCAGCCGCCGGTCCCGCCGGTGACGAGGCGGATGTGGGACGGCGAGGCGGTGAAGCTCGACTGGGTCGGGTCGACCGGGAGCCAGTCGCCCACGAAGAGCTCGGCCCACGAGTGCACGCGGACCCCGCGCCCGGTGAGCAGCAACCCGCCGGCCAGGCGGGCGGGGAGCCCGATCCGCCGCGCCAGCGCCACGGTGAGGACGGCGATCTCCTCCGGGCTCCCGGTGCGGCTCGCGAGCACCGCGCCGGCGGGTCGCGCGCCGACCGAGGCCGCCGGGTCGCGCAGGGCGATGTTGGCGTGCACCCACGCCTGGACGTCGATCGCCGCTTCGCGCGCATTGAGGCTCGAACCGCGGATGGCGAAGGCCTGGTTGGTGAGCGCCGTGTCGTCGGGCGAGAGCAACGGCTCGGGCATCAGGTCCGGGACGAAGCGGGTGTTCTGCATCGGCAGGGGTTCGAGGGGGCGGAACGCCTGCTGGCCGCGCCACGAATTCGGCTCGAAGGTGGTCACCGTGTCGCCGTCGAACCGCTGCGTGGGTCCGGCCGCCTCGAGCGGGGGATATTCCGCCCCCGCGAGCCGGAGCGTGTGCTCGTGCGGCAGCCGCGCCTTGAGCACCGCCGCGTCGACGTCCGGCGGCGGCAGGAGCCGCGAGTGCCCGGTGAGCGTATCGGCCAGGCGCCGGAACGCCTCGAGCGTCGGCTCGAAGGCGTCCCGCGTGAGGGTCAGTCCCCCGCCGGTCCACCACCGGAGCGGGAAGCCCCGCTCGTCCACCCACTCGTGGACCTGCACCGAGCGGTCGGTGCCGCTCAGGCGCCAGGCGCGCACCGTGTCGGTGGTGACCACGCGATAGCTCCGCGGCGCGAGCTTCATCACACTGTCCGGGACGGAGAAGGTGGACTCCGCCGTCGCGGTCCAGGTCACCTGGCGCCGCGCGAGGGTGGCCAGGTCGATCGCGGGGAGGGAGACGGCCCGTCCCGGTCTGGGCCGCCCGTACGTCGCCACCCAGAGAGGGATCGCCTCGACCGGGACGGGGATGGTGTCGAGTCGCAGGGCGGTCCGGAAGGTGTCGCCCTGCGCCGTGATCAGGGTGCGGAGGGTGTCCCCCTCCACCCGGAGGCTCCACTGCGCCACGCCGCGGGGGTCGCCGCGGAACGTCTCGGCGCGCCAGAGCCTCAGGTCGGTCGTGAGCCAGGCGCTCGTGACGACCTCATAACGGCGGATCGCCGGGGCGGTCCCCGAGGCGATCTCGAGGCGGTGCTGCAGCAGGACCAGGGGCGGGCTCGTGTCGGTCCGGGCCAGCGTGTCCACCTGCAGGAGCGCGTAGCCGACCATCGAGTCGCCCAGCGACAGGCGATAGTACCCCGCGCCGGGGGAGACCACCTGCCGGCCCGTCAGGTTGATGGCCCCGCGGCGCGAAGAAGGGGAGGATCTCCTCCCGGTCGCGCTCCCGCTCCACCACGATGGTGAGCGCCGCCGGGAATTCGTGCGGGCGCGCGGGGTCGTTCCACGATTCCTTGATGAGCCGCGCCGATTCCTCCGGCGGGAGCTGCCCCGCGCCGGCGCCGATCAGCGGCATGGCGACCGACATCAGCTGGAACTGCGCCGCCCGCTGCCAGGCGGAGGTCAGGGCACGCCGCACGGTGTCGGCGGAGACGTTCTCGTCGCGCGACTGGATCACCGCGTGCACCACGAGGGGGGCGGTGAGCTCGCCCCCGCCGGTCACCACCGCCGCCCCGACGACCAGCGGGTTGTTCACCTTGCGCAGCGTCGCGAACCGGGGCCCCGCCTGTTCGTCGAGGCGGGCCGAGGCGCGCTGCACCGGCTCGAGCCGCTCATCGGACGGGCGGAGCACGGCGTCCGCCTGCACGAAGGCGAGGTCGTCGACGATCACCTCGATCATCGGGCCGCC
>DATIEF010000314.1:0-8560 GCA_035455865.1 Gemmatimonadales bacterium
CCGCATCGTTCACGGTGTATGCGATCATCTCGGTGGTGCTGTTCAAGCGGGGGAAGTGGAAGCGGGTGGCGGTGTAGCAACGTCGAAGTAAGAAGGAGAAGGAGGAAAAGGAGGAAAAGGAGAAGGAGAAGGAGGCTCCGATGATCATCAGAGCTCCCTTCTCCTTCTTACTTCTCCTTCTCCCTCCTACTTCTCCCTCTCTTTCTCCATCCTCCTTCTCCTCCTCCTTCTTCCTTCTCCTTCTCCTCCTCCTTCTTCCTTCTCCTTCTCCTTCTCCTTCTTACTTCTCCTCCTCCATCTCCGCGACCGTCCGGATCTTCGGCAGCAGCCCGGCGAAGCGGCCGAGCAGGACGACGGTGAAGAAGAGGCCGAGCATCGCCTGGGCCACGGCGGCGAGGCGGAGGAGGTTCATCGGGACGATGTCGCCGTAGCCGACGGAGAGCTGGGTGATGGCGCTGAAGTAGATGACGTCGAGCGGGTCGTGGGCGCCGTGGAGGTCGGCGAGGGCCACCGCGTAGATGATGCCGAAGCAGAAGATCAGTTCGACGTAGTTGATGCCGGTGAGGACCAGGGTCCGCACCACCGACGCCACCCGCGGCTTGACCTCCGCAGTGAGGGCGTCGAAGACGTTCAGGTTGACCGTGACCTCGATGATGTTGAGGATGCGGAGGATCGGCATGGCCAGGAGCACCACCTGGAGCCACTCCGGCGCCTCGAAGATCGTGAAGAAGATGGTGAGTTCGAGGGCCACCGACGCGAGGACGAAGACGTCGACCCGCCAGGCGCGGCGGCGGGTGGCGGACTCGGGGTCGGCGGTGAAGTGCTCGCCCATCTGGTGGGAGAGCCGGTCGCCGACGAAGGACTGGGGCGGCAGGCGCTTCAGGCCGCGGAAGAGGCGGAGCACCGCGGGAGCGATGATCCCGTAGGGGCGTTCGGGCATGGGGGGAAATAAGCGGGGGAAAGCGGGGGAAAGCGAGGGAAGGCGGGGGAAAGCGAGGGAAAGCGGGGGAAAGCGAGGGAAAGCCGGGGGAAGGCGGAGGAAAGCGGGAGAAGGCGATGGAAGGTGGGAGAAAAGAGGCGAGTGGAACGTGGCGGGTGGGAACTGGGGTGGCGCGGCCCGAACGGAGTGTCATCCCGAGGGAGTGAAGCGACCGAGGGACCTTCCCTGGGCCGATCGACGATGGCGACAGGTCCCGATCCGAGCGGGCCAGGTACCTCGCGTTCGTTCGGGATGACGTTCCTTGTGCGCCGGGTCCCGTGTACCGGGCTCAGGCGCTCTGTGCGTCGGGCCCCTGGTTGTGTTCGAGCCAGTAGCGACTGACTTCAGCGACCAGGCGCTGCAGTTCATCGAAGCCGACGGGTTTGACGAGGTAGGAGTTGGCGCCGAGGTCGTAGGCGCGGTCCACGTCGCTGGCGTCGCGGGAGGAGGTGAGCATCACCGTCGGGAGCCGGCGCAGGGGGTGCTGGCCGCGGATCCATTCCAGGACCTCGAGGCCGCTGCGTCGCGGGAGCTTGAGGTCGAGGAGGACGACGTCGGGGAAGGGGTACCGTTGCCGGTCGGCGTAGCGGCCCTCTCCCCGCAGGTAGGCCAGGGCGGCATCGCCGTCGCCGACGGCCTCGATGACGCCGAAGGCGCCGGCCTTGGTGAAGGCGCGCGTGATGAGGACCACGTCATTGGCATCGTCCTCGACCAGGAGGATCACCGCGCTGTCAGGCTGCACCCTTGACCTCCAATGCGGGAAGTTCGATCCAGAACCGGCTGCCGGTGCCGGGAATGGACTCGACGCCGACGGCGCCGCCCATCTTTTCCATCGCCTTCCGCACGATGGCAAGCCCGATGCCGGTGCCGGGATATTCATCGGCGCCATTGAGGCGTTCGAAGACCCCGAAGATCTTCTGCTGGAACTGCGGCGGGATGCCGATCCCGTTGTCCTCCACCCACACGCGCACGGCGCCGTTCCACGGGATCGTGCTGATGCGGACCTCGGGGGTCCGGTCGGGCGGCACGAACTTCGAGGCGTTCCCGATCAGGTTGGCGAACACCTGCACCAGCGTGGCCTCGTGGGCGAGCACGGAGGGGAGCCCCGGCGCGACGCTGATCCGCGAGTGGCGGTCCGTGAGGTCGCGCTTGAGCTGGCGCGTGGCGGCGCCGATGACGGCCGTCAGCGCGACGGGCGCGGGCTGCAGCTCCGCGCGGGCGATGCGGCTGTAGTTGAGGAGGTCGAGGATCATCCGGTCCATCGTCCGTGCGCCGTCCGACACGAGCTCCGCGTAGTGGCGGCCGGTCGGATCGAGCTGGGAGGCGTGGTCTTCCAGGAGGGCCTGGCTGAACCCCTGCATCGCGCGCAGCGGGGCGCGGAGGTCGTGGGCCAGGGAGTAGCCGAACGCCTCGAGCTCCTCGTTCCGCTCCTTGAGTTCGCGGGTGCGTTCCGCGACGCGCCGTTCCAGCTCATCCCGCGCTTCCCGCACCCGCGCCACCATCGCGTCGAACGCGCCGGCCAGGCGGCCGATCTCATCGTTCCTCCGCTCGCCGCCGACCCGGCCGTCGAGCCGCCCCTCGGCCACGGCCTCCGCGGCACTGGTGAGCGCGGCCAGCGGACGCACCAGGCGGCCGATGGCGAGCCAGGTCCCGGCCAGCAGCACGATGAGGAGGATGCCGGTGATCAGGGCCAGCCGCTGGAGGAACTGGACCGCGCCCCCGAGCGCTGCGGCGCGGGTGAACTCCACCAGCACCGACCACGGCGTGCCGGGGACGCGCCGGGCCATCGCCACGACGGGCCCGGTGCCGGGCCGGTCGTACTCGAGCACGCCGGTCGCGGTGTCGATCGGCACGGGCGGTGCGGGGACCGCCTGGCCCAGGTCGGTCCATTTGCCCTCCGTGCCGCCGATCGAGAGCCGGGCGCCGGGGCCGATGAGCGCGTTGAGCTGGGCCCGCGCCTGGGGCGAGGATCGGAGCCGGAACCACTGTACATAGACCGCCTTCGGCGCCCGGCCGATGCGCACCGGCGCCGCGACCGCGAAGAGCACCGAATCGCCGACGGTGCTGAACGGGCCGATCACGTCCGCGTCGGTGCGGACGGCGGCCCGGACCAGCGCCCGGTCGACGGCAGGGTCGGCCCAGCGCTGGACGTCGCCCACGGACACGAGCAGCGAATCCGAGGCGGAGCGGATCTCCCGCGTGGCGACCTGATCGGCGATATCGGCCGATGGCGCCAGGATCCGGGCCACCTCGGCGCGGCGCGCCGCGTCGGGCGTCCGGATGAATGCGCGCACGGCCGGCATGTCCGCCACCGCGCGCATGGTCTGGCGATACTGGGCGCCGTTGGCGTCGAGCATGTCGCGGAGCTGGGCGGTGACGCTCGCCAGGCGCTGCACACTGAGCGACATCGACGCGTCGCGCGCCGAACTGTAGGTCACCACGGCGCCGATGGACGCGCCGACGATCAGGAGCCCGCCGATCAGGAGAGAGAACTCGACCGCGATCGAGCGGGCGCCGGTGGCATCGCGAGATGGCATCTGCGGATCACCGTGCATGAGGGGCGGGGGAGTCCTGCGTTCCAATACTGCGCCGGCGGCCCCGCCGCGCAACCGGCATAAGCCCCGGAACGGTGTATCGAATTGCGACGGTCGGCGAACGGAGGGGACAACGTCCCTCCGGGGCCGCCGATCCGTGCCGTCAGTCGCCCGTGGGAGCGGCGAATAGCGTGTCGGGTACCGGAACGTCGACCTCGATCGCCGTGAACCTGATCCTCTGTGGCCCGGAGTCGATCGCCCGCGCGAATTCGATCCCGTGCTCCGGCCGGTAGTCGCTGAAGAGCGACACCACGTCGAAGTCCCGTCCGTTGCCGTGGATGATCCCTTCCCACTTGAGTTGCAGCCAGGTATCGGCATCGAACCAGGCGTAGCGCACCGAGCTGTCGCGGCCGGTGACCCTGAGCTTCCACGCCGGGCGCCCCTCCGCGGTGTCCTTGCCGATGAGCTCGATCCGGTTCCCCTTGGCGGCGGCGTCGACGAACGGGCCGTCCATGTCGGTGCTTCCCGCCATGTTCTGCAGCTCGGCCGCGGTGAGTTCGCGGGTCACGGAGTCTCCGGGCGCGCGGATCCATCCGTGCACCCCGTCGGTCCAGCGGACCAGCATCCCACCGGGCGTCTCCACTTCCTCACGTGATTTCCCGCCCCGTTCCATCGTGACGCGGAAGAGCCCGGGCGCCGCGGAGCCGAATGCGATGGTGCCGGTGAGGCGGGTGGTGGTGACCGCCTTGATCCGTGCGAGCCCGCCGCGCGCCGTGATGGACCGGGCGACGATGTCGTCGGCCGTCTGCGCGCGGGCCATGGCGGGCGCCAGGAGGAGCAGGAGCGGGAGGATACGGGCAGGACGTGGGCAGCGCATCGGGGTCCCTGGTGAATGGATGGCGTGAGGACGATCGGCCGCCCTGGGCCTGCACATCCGCCCGGGGATCACGCCGGCCGGTCCAGCACCTGGCGGACCTTCTGCGCCAGCGCCTCCGCGGCGTAGGGCTTCTCCAGGAACGCCACGGTCGCCTCGAGGATGCCGTGGCGTACCACTGCGTCGTCGGTGTATCCCGAGAGGTACAGCACCTTGAGCCCGGGGTGTTCCGCCTGCAGGCGTTCGGCCAGTTCGCGGCCGCTCATTTCCGGCATCACCACGTCCGTGACCAGCAGGTCGATCGGGCGGCCCGCCGTAGCCACGGCCGCCAGCGCCTCGCGGCCGTTGGCGGCCTCGAGCACGCGGTAGCCGCGGTTGCGGAGGATGCGGCAGGTCACCTTGCGCACCGCATCGGCGTCCTCGACGACCAGCAGGGTCTCGCTGCCTCCGCGGGCCGCAGCCTCCGCCGCGGGTGCCGGGGCCTCGGCTGGCGCATCGCTCCGGGGCAGGTGGATCCGGAAGCTGGCCCCTCGCCCCTCCTCGCTGTACACCGACACGTGGCCGCCGCTCCGCTGCACGATGCCGTACACCGTGGCGAGGCCGAGGCCGGTGCCCTTGCCGCTCTCCTTGGTGGTGAAGAACGGCTCGAAGATGTGGCGTTTGACCTCCCCGGACATCCCGGTGCCGGTGTCCGTTACGGCGACGCGCACGTACGCGCCGGACGGGAGGCCGCTGGAGGCGTCGTCGATCCGCACCGCCGACGTGGCGATCGTGAGCCGGCCCCCGCGCGGCATCGCATCTCGCGCGTTGACCACCAGGTTGAGGAGCACCTGGTGCATCTCGCCGGGGTCGGCGTTCACGGTGCCGATCCCGTCCTCCAGCGCGAAGGTGAGCAGGATGTCCTCGCCGATCAGTCGCCGGACCATCTCCCCCAGGCTGCGGATGACCTCGTTCAGGTCGAGGGGCCGGGGCGCCACCACCGATTTCCGGCTGAAGGCCAGGAGCTGGCGCGTGAGGCCGGCGGCCCGGTCCGCGGCCCGCTGGATCTCCTCCAGCTCCTCGACCGGCGATCCACCCTCCCGCGTGCGGGCGAGCGCCAGGTCACAGGAGCCGATGATGGCGGTCAGGATGTTGTTGAAGTCGTGGGCGACGCCGCCGGCCAGGCGTCCCACCGCCTCGAGCTTCTGCGCCTGGCGGTACTGTTCCTCGAGCCGCTCCTGCTGGGTGACGTCCCGCACGAAGCCTTCGATGTGCTGGACGGCGCCGTCGGCGCCGAGCACCGCGCGCACCGTGAGCTGCACCCGGATGGGCGCGCCGTCCTTGCGCTTCCAGGTCACGATCGCATCGTGCGGGCGCTGGGTCCGGAGCGCCTCGCTGACGAGCGCCGCGCGCTCCGAGGGATCGGCGTAGAGCTCGGGCAGCGCGCGCTGGATCAGCTCGGCCCGCGAGTCGTACCCCAGGATCCGCGCCAGTTCGTGGTTGGCCATGATGAACGTGCCGTCCACCGTCGACTGGCAGATGCCGAGCGGCGCCGATTCGGTGAGGTCGCGGTGCCGGCGATCGGCCTCGGCCCGGTCCAGCTCGGCGCGGCGGTGGTCGGTGATGTCCCGCAGATGGGCCACCATCCCCTCGATGGCCGGATCGCTCAGGCGGTTGCCGCCGATGACGTCCACCAGCCGCCAGCTCCCGTCGTGGTGCTGCACCCGGAGCTCCCGCCGCACGATGGCGCCGGGGCGCGTGACGAGGTCGCGGAAGATCGCGACGACGGCCGTCGCATCGTCCGGGTGCACCCGCTGGAACGCCCGCGTCCCCACGTAGTCGGCCGGTGCGATGCCGAGGATCCCGGTGATGGCGGGGCTGGCGTAGCGGACCACCTGATCGGCGCCGGTGACAATGACCGCGTCGGTGCTGTTCTCGATCAGCGCCCGGAACCGCGCCTCGGCCCGGGCCTGTTCCGCCCGCGCGATCTTGAGCTCGAGCGCGCGGGCGATGGCCGGCCCCAGCCGGTGGAGGCGCTCCTTGACGACGTAATCCGTGGCGCCGGCGCGGATGTACTCCGCCGCGGTCTCCTCCTCCAGCGATCCGGTGACGACGATGACGGGCAGGCCCGGCGCCGCCCGGGCCACCACGCGGAGCGTGTCCCGGGCGCTGAACTGCGGCAGCGAATGGTCGGAGAGCACCAGGTCGGGCGCGAAGGTCCTGAGCGCATCGAGGAGGTCCGCCTCCTGCTGCACCCGGCGGATCTCCGCGTCGTGTCCGGCGCGCTTCACTTCCCGCGCGATCAGTTCTGCATCGCTCGCGAGGTCCTCGACCAGCACGACCCTGAGCTTTGCCATCCCGCCCTTCTGAAGGCTGCTTCAGGTATAGTGCGGCTGTGACCACCGCGGCGCCAGTGGCGAGCCTCCGGATGTGACGGGCGTCACACCGGTGGCAAGGCCGCCGGACCGGTCAATGCGGAGCGGTGGGGACCGCTAGTGCGGGAACTGTTTCCGGCGGGAGAATTCGTCGAGGAACTTGCGCTCGACCGGGGAGAGGGAGCCGATCCCGGTCGCGCTGATCTTGTCGAGGAGCCGGTCGAGCTCGGCGTCGCCGGCGGCATCGGCGGACTCCGAGCGGCGGACCCGCCGCGGGGCGGCCGCGGACTCGGGGGCCGAGCGGAGCGCGTCGTCGGCGGGGCCGTGGCTCACCAGCACCACCCGCTCGAGGGGTCGGCGCCGGGGGCTGATGGCGCCGGCCATCCCGTTCATCCGGAAGAAGAGCCAGCCGAAGAGGAGCCCGCCCAGGTGCGCCTCGTGGGCGATGCCGTCGTGCCAGAGGAGGGCGCCCGCCAGGTCGAATGCGGCCAGCAGCGCCACCAGCACCGCCGCCCGGATCGGGAAGGGGAGCGGGAAGAGGAACACTTCCCGGTCGGGAAAGAGGAACGCATACGCGATCGCGACACCCATCACCGCCCCCGACATCCCGATGAACGGCGTGACCGGGTGGACCGCATTGAGCCCGACCGCGAACGCCGCCGCGCCGACCCCGCAGTAGAGGAAGTAGGCGATGAACTTCCCGCCCCCCATCCGGCGCTCGACCGCGGGGCCGAACGACAGCAGGAACACGCTGTTGAGCAGGAGGTGGAGGAGCCCGCCGTGGACGAACAGGTAGGTGACGAAGGTCCACGGCCGCTCGAACGCGAGCGACGGGACGAAGCTCAGCGCATCGACGAAGACCGGCGCGGTGAACACCGTGGCGAGCAGCAGCTGGACCACCGCCGCGACGGCGACGATCCGCGCCACCCAGGGCGTGATGCGGGGGAAAGGCAGGGTGCCCATGGGGGGTAAGATATAGCGGGGACGAGCAAGGGAAAGCGGGGGAAAGCGGAGGAAGGCAAGGGAAAGCGAAGGAAGGCGGGGGAAAGTGGGGGGAAGAGCGAGAAGGCGCGAAGGATGGGGCGGACAGGGCTGGCGCTGGGGGCCGCGTACCCGCCCGGAACATCATCCCGAGGGAACGCAAGGGATCTTCCCCGCTTGGATCGGATCCTGCCGCCACGGTCGATCGGCGCGGAGAAGGTCCCTCGGTCGCTTCGCTCCCTCGGGATGACACTCCTTCAGCGGGCGAATGCCCTGCCTCTCGCCCACCTCGTTCCACCTGCCCCGTTTCCCCCGCCTTCCCCCGCTTTCCTACGCTTTCCTACGCTTTCCCCCGCTTCCTCGCCCCCCCACAGATCCGCTCGCAGAGCTCGCCGAAATCGATCCCCACCGCGCGCGCCGACTGGGGCATCAGGCTGGTGCCGGTCATGCCGGGGAGAGTATTGACCTCGAGGCAGATGAGTTCGTTGGCGGGCGACAGGCGGAAGTCGACCCTGCTGTAGCTGCCGAGCTTGAGGGCGCGGTGCGCCAAAACGGAGAGGCGCTGGGCCTCGGTCGCGATGCCGGCGGGGATCCGGGCCGGGAAGATCTCCTCCGACATCCCCGGCTGGTACTTGCACTCATAATCGAAGAGTTCGTGCTTCGGAATGATCTCCCCGACGGCGAGCCCCTTGCCGTCGAGGACGCCGACGGTGAGCTCGCGACCGGGCACGAAGCGCTCGATCATCACCTCGTCGTCGTAGCGGGCGGCGGTGGCGACGGCGGTCTCGTACTCCCCCTTCTTCTTGACCAGGGTGAGCCCGACGGTCGATCCCTGCTT
>DATIEF010000315.1:0-6230 GCA_035455865.1 Gemmatimonadales bacterium
GGACGCAAGAAGAGCCCCGCCAACCGGCGGGGCTCTTTGCGTGGTGGGGCGAGTAGCTATCAGCTATCTGCTATCAAGAATCAACCCTTGGTCAGCACCGCTTCGTGACCCTCGACCCGTGACCCGCGACCCGCGACCCTCGACCCTCGACCCGCGACCCGCGACCCGCGACCCGCGACTTGCGACCCACGACCCCCTCACGCCTCCACCACTTCCCCCGCCAGCGCCCGCTCCACCAGCGCCGGAAAGGCCCGCACGTCGATCGGCTTGGTGATGTACCCGTCGAACCCCGCCTCCCGGGCCCGCTCCCGGTCGCGCCCCATCGCGTGTGCGGTGAGCGCCACCACCCGCAGCGCCCTGTTGGCCGACGCGCGGATCTCCTGGAGCAGCGTGTAGCCGTCCTTGTCCGGAAGCTGGATGTCCATCAGCACCAGATCCGGGTGCGATTCCTCGAGGGCCTGGAGCAGGCCATGACCGTCGGCCCGCTCGACCACCGTGTGCCCCTTGAGCTTGAGCACGGTGCGGAAGAGCACCATGTTGTCCGGGCTGTCTTCGACGATGAGGATGGTGGCCATCGGGGCTCGGGGTCGATGAATGCTATCAGCTACCAGCTATCAGCCATCAGCCTGCTGGTGGGCACTCGTAAGTTTGATGCCGATCGTGATTCCCGCCAGTCCCCGATCAGCCGATAGCTGATAGCGGATAGCGGATAGCTGATAGCCGATAGCCGATAGCTCTCATCTCCTCCGCAACACCACCCGCACCCGCGCGGCGAGTGCCGCGGGCTGGATCGGCTTGGCCACGAAGTCCTGGGCTCCGAGGTCGAGGGCCCGGGCCTCGTCCTCGGTACGGGCGGTCAGCACGATGACCGGGATCGCCGAGGTGGTCGCCCGGGCCCGGAGCTGCTCCAGCACCCCGAAGCCGTCGAGTTGCGGCATCTCCCGGTCGAGCAGGATGAGGTCGGGCCGATGCCGAGCCACCTGCGCCAGCGCCTCGACGCCGTCCCGCGCCTCCGACACCTGACACCCCTCGCGCTCGAGCACCGCGCGCACGAGGTGTCGCATCGCATCATCGTCGTCCACCACCAGCACCGCCGGCGCCCCGCCACCACCGGCGCCGGAACGCCAGATGGGCGCCGCCTGGCGCTCCCCCAGCACCCGCTCCAGCTCGTCCACGGTCGTGAGTCCATCCCACACACGTTCGAGCCCGCTCTCCCAGAGCGAACGCATCCCCGCCGACACGGCTGCGGCGTGGAGCGCTCTCGGCGGCTCGCCGTTGCCGATCACCGCGGCCACCGTGGCCGTGACCGGCAGGATCTCGACCACCGGGATGCGCCCCCGGTACCCGGTGCCATTGCACGCATCGCAGGCGGTGGCCCGCCGCGGCAGCACCGGGCGTGGGTGTCCTGCGGGCGGACGGGCACCATCCGGCAGCGTCGCTGGATCAGCGGGCACGGCGCACCGTTCGCAGAGGCGCCGGACCAGCCGCTGCGCCACGACGCCCTTGAGCACCGCCGCGGCCTTGAAGGCGTCGAGCCCCATGTCCCGGAGCCGGATGATGGCCGAGGGTGCGTCGTTGGTGTGGAGCGTGGAGAGGACGAGGTGTCCGGTGAGCCCCGCCTGGGCCGCGGTGGTCGCGGTCTCGAGGTCGCGGATCTCGCCCACCAGCACGATGTCAGGGTCCTGGCGCAGTACCGAGCGGAGCACACCGGCGAACGACAGCCCCTGCGCCTCGTGCACCTGGATCTGCGACACGCCCGCCAGCGCATACTCGACCGGGTCCTCGACGGTGATGATGTTCACCTTTCCGGTCTTGAGCTGGTTGAGCGCGGCGTAGAGCGTGGTGGTCTTCCCGCTTCCGGTGGGCCCCGTCAACAGGACGATCCCTTCCCGGTGGCCGAGGAGGCGGGTGAGCGCATCGTGCTCCGAGGGCACCAGCCCCAGGTCGGAGAGCCGCGTCTTGAGGTTGGCGGGATCGAGGATCCGGATGACCGCCTTCTGACCCCGCCGCGCCACCGGTGCGGTCGCCACGCGGAGGTCCACCGCCTGGCCGTCGACGCGGGCCGACGCCCTGCCGTCCGCCGGAACGAGCGGGTTGGTCACGTCGAGGTCGGCGAGGATCTTGACCCGGCGCACCAGCGATGCGCCGGCGGCGTCGGGGAGCCGCATCACCTCCCGGAGCACGCCGTCGACCCGGAACCGCACCGCCATCCCGCCCTCTTCGGGGTCGAAATGGATGTCGCTGGCGCGCTCGCGCACCCCCTCGGCGATGAGCGCGCCGACAAGGCGGGCCACCGGCGCCTCGAGCACCGGGTCCTTGACCGTGGCGGCGGGACCCGGTTCGCTCGCCGTCTCCGCGGCGCGCGGTCCCAGCCCGGCCAGGAGCCGCTCGATGCTCCGCTCGGGGCGGTACTGCTCGTCCAACCTCGCGAGCAGCGCCTCGGGCGCCGCCAGCCGGAACTCCACCGCTCGCCCCGTCAGGAAGGCGAGGTCACGCTCCACGGTGAGGTCGCGCGGATCGGCGGTCGCGATGATGATGCGCCGGCCGTCGGCGGCGATGGGCAGGACGCGGTGCCGGCGGGCGACGGCTTCGGGCACGAGTGCCGTGGCGCGGCGCTCCACCCGATCGAGATCTGCGATGCGGAATCCGAACCGCGCCGCCAGCACCCCGATGATCCGCTCCGAATCCGCCCAGCCTTCCGCCACCGCGGCCGGCCAGAGCTCCCTGACGCCATCGGCCCGGGCCCGCTCGACCTGCGCGCGGGTCAGGATCCCGGCGTCGATCAGCGGCGCCGCGATCCAGCCGTCGCGAAAGGGGCGCTCCGCCGCCGTTGAGGAACCCATGGCCGATAACTACCATTGGCCCATGCCATCAGCGTCACCGTGCGTGCGCCGGACGGCGCAAAAAGACGGCGCGCGTGCTGCCTGACTCCCTCGCCGTCCTGGGACTCGGCGCCACCGGCGCCTCCGCCGCCTGGGCGGCGCGGACCGCCGGCGTCCCCCGCGTGCTCGGCTGGGCCGCGAGCCGCGCCGACGCCACCTCGGCCCTCCGCGTCGGCGCCGTCGACGACCTGGCCGACCGCGCTGACCGCGCCGTCGCCGGCGCCGCCGTGGTGCTCGTGGCCGATACCCCCGGGGGCATCGACCAGGTGCTGCGCCGGGTGGCGGGAAGCCTCCGGCCAGAGGCGCTCCTCCTCCTCGTGTCGGAGGTCCACGGTGCCGCGCTCGCGACCGCGGGTACGCTCGGTCGCGCCGACTGCGCCGCGGCGATCGACCCGATGGGCGAATCTCCCGGCGCAGGATTCTCCGGCGCTGGCCCCGACCGCTTCCGCGGGCGGCTGACGTATGTCTCCTCGATCGATACCGATGCCGGGCACCAGGCCGCCCGGAACGCGATGAGCTTCGTGGAGGAGGTCCTGGGCGGGGCGCCGGTCCTCATCGACCCGGCCCGCCACGACGAGCAGGTCGCGTGGACGCGGCAGCTCCCGGGGGCGGCGCTGGCGGTCATCTGCCACCTCCTCGACGGCAGGCGACTGGGCGGCGTGACGTGGGATGCGGCGGCGCGATCCGCCCGAGCCGGCGTCCCGGCCGACGCCGAGGTGGCGGCGGACGTGCTCCTCGCCGACCGACGCGCCGTCGCGATGGCGCTCGCGGCGCTCGGGGCCGAGGTGGAGGTGCTGCGGAAGCTGGTGGAGGGGGGCGACCTTGATGGTGTGCGGGCGTTCCTCGAAGGCGCCGCGAAGTTCCGTCCCGGGCCTAGTTGAGGAAGAGGTACACCGTGCCGCTCTCGGTGCTGCAGTACGCGAAGGCGTTGGGGTTCTCTTCGCCGCCCAGGCCGTCGTAAACGTCGGCGCAGGCGCGCGGGTCGGTCGGTCGGATGACGATGATCGGATGGTCCACCGGCCCGTCGGGCGTGGTCGCCGGGCGCAACGTGTACCGGAGCGCGTAATCGTCTGTGCGGAACGTGGGGCCGCCCGGCGCGGAGGCGATCCCGGTCGGGGCAAAGCCGGTGCCCGCACTCGCCGGCCAGGCATTGTGCTCGCGGTCATAGTTGCCGAGCGCCACCACGACCTTCTTGACCTCCGCCACGATCCGCGTCGACCGCGCGCGCACCCGCCGGGCCCGGATGGCCGGCGCGATGAGCCCGGCGATCACCAGGAGCACGGCGAGCGCCACCGCCATTTCCACCAGCGCGATCCCGCGACGGGAGCCGATCATCGCCGGGAGCGGAGCACGGGAGGCGCCGGGCGCAGGACGTCGGGTCCGAACACCTGGAACGCGGTGCCGCCGCGCTCCACCGTCAGCCGGGCGATCCCGCGGGTGGTCGGAGTCTCGAGGATGAATCGGCCGCCGGTGTCGGGGAAGTAATGGATCTGGGGCGTCACCGGTCCCGCCAGCGCAATGGACGCCGGCAGCCGCCGCTCTGCCAGGCGATACTGTTCGACCAGGTCGGCGGCGGTCTGCAGCGCCCGTTCCACCCGGGCGGATGGCGCGTTCCGCGGGACCGTCGTCACCACGTGGATCCGGGGCCGGGTCACGAGCGGCATGACCCACACGACGAGCGCCAGGACGCCGAGCGCGATCGCGACCGACCAGCGCCGGGTGGGCGGTGGCGGGGGAGGGGGCAGCGCCTCCTCGGCCTCGCGCCGCCGCCACGCCTGCTCCTCGAGCTCGGCGATCGACTCGTAGATCACGTCGCGGTTGCCCGGATCCACGGCGTTGACCTCGGCGGGCACCACCGGGGTGCTCGGGCGCGGCGGGACCGGGGCAGGTCGATCGGCCAGGGGATCGTCGTCAGGGAGCACGGCTGGTCTTCAGCAGAAGGGTGCGGGGTGAACAGCGACAAACTTAGGTCCATCTTGCGGCGAGCGACAGACCGATGCACGTGAGCGGAAGCGTCCGGGTCCCCGGCGACAAGAGCGTCACCCATCGCGCGCTGATGCTGGCGTCCCTCGCCGGTGGGACCAGCTGGATCGGCGGCGCGCTCACCGCGTTCGATGCCCGCTCCTCCGCGCGGGTGCTCCGCGCGCTGGGGGCGGAGATCTCGCCGCTCGTGCCCGCCCGGACCGTCCGGGTGGTCGGGGGTCGCCGCTTCCGCCGGCCGGAGGGAAGGCTCGATTGCGGCAACTCCGGCACCACCACCCGCCTCCTGCTCGGGCTCCTGGCCGCACATCGGTTCCGGACCGAACTCACCGGCGACGCTTCGCTCCGCCGCCGGCCGATGCGGCGCGTCACCGGTCCGCTGGCCCAGATGGGCGCGCGCTTCGAGGAGCTCGGGTCCGGCGATGGGCTCCCGCTCGCGGTCCGCGGCGGCCGCCTGCACGAACTGACGTACGAGCTCCCCGTGTCCAGTGCGCAGATCAAGAGCGCGCTCCTCCTGGCCGGAATGGCCGGCGGCGTCCCCGTCCACCTCCGCGAACCCGCGGGGCGCTCGCGCGACCACACCGAGCGGATGCTCCGCGCCTTCGGCTATTCCGTGGTCGAGGCACCGGACGGGTGGATCCACTTCGAGCCCGGTGCCCGGCTTTCTCCGTTCGAACTGCAAGTCCCGGGCGACCCGTCCTCGGCCGCCTTCCTCGTGGCCGCGGCCCTCCTGGCCGATGACGGCGAGCTGAGCGTCACCGGCGTCGGTCTCAACCCGACCCGGACCGGATTCCTCCAGGTGCTGGCACGGATGGGGGGCGGGGTGCGCCAGGAGGATGCGCGGGAAGAGTTCAGCGAGCCGGTGGGGACGCTCGTGGCGCGTGCGTCATCGCTCACGGCCACCGAGGTGGGGGGCGCCGAGATCCCGGGGCTCATCGACGAGATCCCGGTGCTCGCGATCCTCGCGTCGCGCGCCACGGGCACCACCGTGTTCCGCGACGTCGGTGAGCTCCGGGTCAAGGAGAGCGACCGGCTCGGGCTCCTGGCGGAGGACCTGCGGCAGGTGGGCGCCGTGGCGGAGGTCGTGGGCGATGCGCTCCACGTCACTGGCAGCGACCGGCCTCCGCGGGGGCGGGTCCGGACCGCGGGCGATCACCGGATCGCGATGGCCTTTGCGGTCCTTGGCACGGTGCCGGGCGCCGACATCAGGATCGATGACCTCGAGTGCGCCGGGGTGAGCTTTCCGGGGTTCTCGACCACGCTCCGCTCGTTGGCCCGGCGCCCCGCTCGATAAAGCGAATAGATTCTCCCCATGTTCCATGACCCGCGACCCGCGACCCGCGACCCATGACCCATGACCCGCGATCC
>DATIEF010000316.1:0-5452 GCA_035455865.1 Gemmatimonadales bacterium
GATGTACCCACGGCGCATCGTGGAGGTGTCGGTCGAGGAGTCGCGGTGCGTCGGCTGCGGGGCGTGCGTGATGGCGGCGCCCGCGGTGTTCGCACTCGGGCCCGATCGCAAGGCCCGCGTGCTGGTGCCGCGCCAGGAATGGTCGCCGGTGGACGGCGGCTACGTGCGGGGCTGCCCGACCTTTGCCATCCGGGCCCAGCTCCCCGAACCGCCGGCGTAGCGACCGGCGGCGCGCCGGGTCACGCCGCGTCCTCCGCGGCGTCGAGCAGCCGGCGCAGCCGGTGCACGTAGGTGTGCTCCGCAAGCGCGCGGCGCCGCGCGGCGGCCGCGAGCCGCTCGGCCCGCGCCGGATCCTGCAGCAGCTCCCGCACCAGCGGCTTGAGCTCCGACGGTTCGCGGAACACCGCCACTTCCTCCCCCTCGACGAACTGCGACGCCAGGTCGATGCGATCGTCCATCACCTGGGTCACGCCCATCGCGGCGAGCTCGAACGTGCGGGCGTTGCACCCGGCGCCCGACGGCACCCGGCCGTCGGGACCCTCCCGGTGGAAATTGAGGGCCACCGACGCGCCGGCGTACGCGCGGACGTAATCCTCCACCGCGAGCGCATCGCCCCGGCAGTAGTCGCGAAGCCGGGTGCGGCGCCATCCTGGCCCCCAGACCGCAAGACCGAACTCCACTACCTCTCCCAGCAGGCGCTCGCGATGGGGCGTCGCCTCGCCGACGAACACGACGTTGGCGCGGAACTCGTCGCGCGAGCGCATCGGGCGGTGCACCGACGGGTCGCAGCCGTGGGGGAGGTAACGCGCGCCCGGCACCCGCGCGGCGAGGTCGGAATCGGCCACCCACACCTGGGGGAAGGCGTCCCATTCCGCCGAGGGTGGCTCGACGCCGTCGTCCCCGCCCCACCAGAGCACCCAGGGCGCGCCACCGGACGCGGCGAGGCGCGCCACCACCGCCGCGTCGGGGAGCACCGGGCCCAGGGCCAGCACCAGCTCCGGGCGATGCTCTGCCACCGCCCGGGTGATCCGGTCGGCGGTGTCGCCGCCCCGGAGGCGCGCCAGCCACCCGCCCGGCTGGAGGTCGACCGCGGCGACGCCGCAGCCCAGCCGCTCCAGGGCCCGGCGCCGGAGCGGTGCGTGGGCGTGGCGTTCACCTTCGAACCGGGAGATGAGCAGGACCTTGCGCCCGCCGAAGACCGGATGGGTGCCCGTCATGCCGCGGCGGGGTCGGGATCGGCGCTGGGCTCGTCGCGGAACTGCAGGTCATAGAGCCGGCGGTACATCCCGCCCTGGCGGTAGAGGTCGTCGTGCGCGCCCTGCTCCACGATGCGCCCGTCCTCGAGCACCAGGATCCGGTCGGCGTGGCGGACCGTCGCCAGCCGGTGGGCGATGACCAGCACGGTCCGGTCCTGCATGAGGCGCTCGATGGCCTCCTGCACCAGCCGTTCCGACTCGGTATCGAGGGCGCTCGTGGCCTCGTCGAGGAGGAGGATCGGCGGGTCGCGCAGCAGGGCGCGCGCGATGGCGATGCGCTGGCGCTGCCCGCCGGAGAGCCGCGTGCCGCGCTCGCCAAGGACCGTGGCGTAGCCCCGCGGCAGGTCGGCGATGAAGTCGTGGGCGTTGGCGGCGCGCGCGGCGGCCTCCACCTCCTCGTCGGTGGCGCCCCGCTGGCCGAAGGCGATGTTGTTCCGCACCGTGTCGTTGAGGAGCACCGTCTCCTGGCTCACCATCCCGATGAGCCCGCGGAGCGAGGCGCGGGTGAACCGGTCGAGCGGCACGCCGTCGAGCCGCACCGCGCCCGACGTGGGATCGTGGAGCCGGGGGAGGAGCTCGACCAGGGTCGTCTTCCCCGCCCCGGAGGGCCCCACGAGCGCCACCGCCTGGCCGCGGGGGACGGTGAACGACACGTCGCGCAGGACCTGGCGCTCGCCGTCGTAGGAGAACGACACGTGGTCGAAGGCGAGCTCGCGGGAGAACGACGCCGGCCGGGCGCCGGGGGCGTCGGCCTCGCCGCCGGGCTCGTCGAGCAGCTGGAACACCCGGTCGGCGCTGGCGAGCGCCATCGCGAGGTCGGCCGGGAACTGCGAGATCTGCTTGATCGGCGACATCATCCGGAGCGCCAGCACCAGGAAGGTGATGAGCGTGGCCGGGGAGAGCGGCACCCCGCCGCCGGTGACCCACGACCGGGTCCCGCCGACCAGGAGCATGATGAGCACCAGCCCGCCGAACATCTCGCTGATGGGGCTCGTGAGCGAGGAGTACCGGTTGGTGCGGATGACCTTCCGCCGGTAGTCGGACGCCTGCGCGTCGAAGCGGGCCGCTTCCTGCGCCGCCACGCCGTAGCCCCGGATGAGCTTGATGGCGCCGAGCCGCTCGGCGATGTAGCTCGTGATCTCGCCCCACTCCTCGGCGCGGTCGCGGGAGTGGCGCCGGAGACGCTTGAGGACGCCCCGCAGGCCGAGCACCAGCACCGGCGCCGCGCCGACCGCCAGCACGGTGAGCCGCCACGAGGTGGCGGTGAGCGCCGCGAGCGTCACCAGGATGACGCTGAAGTTCTGGAAGAACCGCGCGAGCGAGGTGTTGATGACGCTCTTGATCTGGTCGACGTCGGTGATGATCCGCTGGATCAGCTGGCCAGCGCGGGTGCGCTGGAAGACGCCGAGGTCGAGCGTCAGCATGTGCCGGAAGAGCCGGATGCGGAGGTCCCGGACCACGCCCTCCTGCACCGCCACCCCGATCTGGTTGGCGCCGTAGCCGGCCAGGTTCTTCAGCAGCAGGATGCCGACCATCAGCCCCACGATCCGGGCGATGGCCTGGTCCTGGGTGGTGCCGGTGAGCACCGGCGCCAGCGCCGCGTCGGAGAAGCGTTCCAGCCAGCTGCTGCCGGCGCTCAGCGCCCCGGCGCTGCCGAAGAGGTGCTTGAGGAGCGGGATCAGCATCACCACCGTGGCGCCGTCGAGGACCGACGACACCAGCATGCAGCCGGCGGCCGCGAGGAACCCCCAGCGGTACGTCCCCAGCTCGCGGAAGAGCCGCCGGGCAGTGCTCACGGACGGGCGCGGCGGGGCGTGAGGAGGGCGATGGGCAGGATCACCTCTTCGGGGGCGACGCCGCCGTGGAGGAAGGCGCCGCGGTAGCGGGACTGGTATTCCCGGAGCTTGGTGGGGTAGACGAAGAACCGGTCGCCGGTGGCGAGCAGCAGCCGCTCGTGCGGCCCGCGCGAGGGGAGCCCCCACGCGGCGAGGTCGCTCACGGTGATGGCCGCGTCCGGATCCTCGGCGCGGAGGTCGTCGCCGAACTTGTAGCGGAGGTTGGCGGTCGCGTCCCGCTTGGCGAACACCGTGGCCGGCGTGTGGCAGTGGATCGAGCCGTGGTCGCTGGTGAGGAGCACCGGCACGCCGCGGCGGTCGGCCTCCTTGAGCGCCTCGACGAGCGCCGACCGCTCGAACCACCCGCGGGTGAGGGTCCGCATCGCCGCGGCGTCGCGGGCCACCTCGTAGAGCGTGGTGTGCTCGGTCCGGCCGTGGGTCAGCTGGTCGATGAAGTTGAAGACCAGCGCCGTGACCCCTTCCTGCGCCAGGTGCGACGGCAGCCGCCGGAGCAGCGACTCGCCGTCCTGGGCGGTGAAGAGCTTCTCGTAGCGGACCGGCACGGCCCGGCCGGTGAGGTCTTGGAGCTGCTCGGTGAGGAGCTGGGCCTCGTGCGCGTTGAGGCTCGACTCGTCGTCCGGCGCCTGCCACCACTCGGGGTGGCGGGTGGCCAGGTCCCGCGGCAGGAGGCCGCTGAAGATCGCGTTCCGCGCAAAGGGCGTGGCGGTCGGCAGGATGGAGAAGTAATGCGCCGTCTCGATGTCGAACCAGCGGGCGATCAGCGGGTGGAGGACCTCCCACTGGTCGAGCCGCAGGCAGTCGAGCACGATGAGGAGCGCCTTCCCGTGCGCCTCGAGCACCGGCTGGAGGAACTCCGCGCCGATGTCCACCGACAGCGGCGGGCGGTCCGCGTCCTCACGGAGCCAGCCGGGATAGTGGCCGGCCACGAAGCGGGCAAAGTCGGGCCGCAGGCTCTCCTGCAGCGTGCGGAGCGCGTCCTGCAGGCCGCGCTCCTCCGCCTCGCCCAGCCGCACCTCCCACTGCGCCAGCTCCGCCGTCAGCTCCATCCACTCGCGCCAGCCGAGCGGCGTGCCGCGCCGCGCCTCGAGCTCGCGGAAGCGGGTGGCGAAGTCGCGCGCCAGGCGCTGCTGGCGGATCCGGTCGCCCTCGAGGAGGCGGGTGACCACCGAGAGCACCTGGCGCGGGTTGACGGGCTTGATGAGGTAGTCGGAGATCTCCGAGCCGATCGCGTCGCGCAGCGTGTCGGGCTCCTCGCTCTTGGTCACCATCACCACCGGCATCGCCTGGTCGATGGCGCGGATGTCGCGGAAGAGCTCGAGCCCCCGCCGCCCCGGCATCTGCTCATCGAGGAGGACCACGCCATAGGGCTGCCGCTGCAGCAGCGCCAGCGCATCGTCGCCGTGGGCCGCGCGCTCGACCGCGAAGCCCTGCTGTTCGAGGAACAGCACGTGCGACGTGAGGCTGTCGACCTCATCGTCCACCCACAGGATGCTCTTGGGACGGGCCATGCGCGAAAGCTACCGCGAACGGTGAACGGGGAACAGTGAACGGGGAACGGACAACAGTGAACGGGCGAACGGCTGGCGGCGTGCCCCGTTCACCGTTCTCCGTTTACCGTTCACCGGATCCGGGGATACATTCTCCCGGTGCCTGCCCCCGAATCCCCGCGCATCCTCGCCGTCCGGCTGAGCTCGATCGGCGACGTCATCCTGATCACACCGCTCCTGCGCGCCCTCCGCGCTCGGCACCCGGGCGCCCACTTGGCCGTGCTCACCAAGCGGGCCACGGCGCCGCTCCTCCAGCACGACCCGCGCATCGATTCGGTCATCGTGCTGGAGCCGGGCGGGTCGCTCGCGGCGCTGGCCCGACGCCTCCGAGCGGAGCGATATACCCACGTCCTCGACCTCCACGGCTCCCTTCGGAGCCGCGCGCTCCGGTGGCTCGTGCCGGGGCGCTGGCGCGGCTACGACAAGCACGCGGTCGCACGCTGGGGCCTCATCCACCTGCACCGCCGCTGGTACCGGGACCAGGTGGCGACGGCGGAGCGGTACTTCGAGGCGGCCCGGGATCTCGACGTCCGCCCCGACGGCGGCCCGCCGGAGGTCGTGGTGCCGCCCGCCTCCGCCGACGCCGCGGGTGCCTGGCTCGCCGCCCGGGGGATCCCGGGGAGGTTCGTGGCGCTCGCGCCCGGCGCCGCCCACGCCACCAAGCGCTGGCCGGCCGAGTCGTGGCAGGACCTCGCCACCCGCCTGTCACGCCGCGGCCTCGGCGTGGTGACGGTCGGCGGCCCCGAGGATGCGCCGATCGGCGCCGCGGTGGCGGCGGCCGCCGGAGCCGCCG
>DATIEF010000317.1:0-2238 GCA_035455865.1 Gemmatimonadales bacterium
AGCTCGAACTTGACCCGGAGCACCCGCGCCACCGCCGAGTCGATGACGGCGGGGGGGATGGCGCCGGAGAGGAAGGCCTGGAGATAGGGCGTGTGCTGCCGGTACGACGACTGGAAGATCACGTCGAGCCCGGCCCGGAGCGCGTGCGCGGTAGCGCTCGCGGTGGACGGCTCGGTCATGTGCAGCACCGTGGCGCCGCCGGTGGCCGCGGCGTCGGAGATGACGAAGCCCCGGAATCCCCACGCGCCCTTGAGCACGTCGGTCAGGAGGTGGCGGTTCTGGGTGGCGGGCTCGCCGTCCACCGAGTTGTACGCTGTCATCACCGACCGGGCGCCCGCCGCCACTGCCGCCTCGAACGGCGGGAAGTACACCCGATCGAGCTCACGATCGCTCACCTCGATCGGATAGCTGTCGCGCCCGCCCGCGCCGACGTTGGCCACGAAGTGCTTGGGCGTGGCGACGACGCCGGCGCGCTCGAAGGCGCCGACGTAGGCGGCGCCCATCCGGGAGACGAGGAACGGGTCCTCGCCGTACGTCTCCTCCACCCTGCCCCATCGCACGTCGGTGGCGACGTTGATGACCGGCGAGAGCACCTGCCGGACGCCCCGGCTCCGCGCCTCGACCGCGATGGCGCCGGCCACCCGTGTCACCAGCGCGGTATCCCAGGTGGCCGCGAGCGAGATGGCCGCCGGAAAGTCGGTCGCGCCGGCCTCCATCAGGCCGTGCACCGCCTCGTCGAACGGGATGACCGGGATGCCGAGCCGGGTGTGATCGACGAAGTACCGCTGGAAGGCGTCCACCCGCTCGGCGTACGCGCGGGCGGCGTCGGCGGTGCGTGGCGTGCTGACGCCGAAGACCTGGAGGCCGAACGCCCCGTGGGAGTGATCGGTGGCGGTGTCATCCGGCGGGCCGAAGACCGGGCTCATGTAGAGCTGCCAGAACTTCTCCTCCGGCGTCATCCGGCCGAGGAGGTCCTGCACGCGGGCCTCGACGGGGAGCGTTGGGTCACGATAGGGCGCCCCACCCCGCTGGGCCATCAGGCTGCGGGCAGGGACGAGCGAGAGGACGACGAGGAGGATGGCGCGGCAGGGCACGCGGGGAAGTTACTCGGGGCCTCCGCCGCCGGCCATCAGCCCGGCGGCGGCCGCGTCCCGCGGTCGGCGGACCGGAGTCCCAGCGCCGTCACGACCACCAGCAGCAGGTACATCACGAGCCCGTACACGCAGGGTGGGTAACCGAAGATCGTCCCCGGCGCCCCGACCGCCGAGCAGCCGCCCGGGGCGTGCAAGGCGAGTTCGCGCCAGGTGAGCACGCCGGAGAACGCCGCTCCGGCGAGGCTGATCACGAGCGCGATCCGCAACGAGACCTTGGCCGACAATGTGACCTCCGGGATCCGTGGCCGGAGCACGCTAGTCGGCCTGGCGCAAATCCTCCGTGAAGCGAGGCTGAGGACCGGTTCACCTGGGCGCCCCGACATTTCACGGCCCGTTCACCCCGGATTCACCGCGTGGGCTGCAGATTCGGCACATCCGGCCACGGGACTCGATGACGGCCGGTCCAGACACCTGATGGGAGGAAGAGATGCGCACGTCGATCCTGGTCGCGGGGCTCCTCGCGATCGCAGTGCCGGCGCAGATCCGCGCCCAGCAGCCGCCGCCGACCCCGCCGGGGCAGCAGCAGCCTGTGGCACAGATGCAGCGGATGCAGGAGATGCAGCAGCAGATGGAGCGGATGATGTCCCAGATCCACCAGACCAACCGCTGGATGGCCCAGCAGGGCACCCAGCAGCAGTTCCGGGAGATGGGACGCCAGATGGAGCAGGCGGCGGAGCGGATGCGCGACATGGTGCGCCTGGCCGACCGGCTGCACCAGTCCACCGATGTCCAGAAGGACCAGACCAAGCTCGCTGACGTGGAGCGCCTGCAGGACCGCCTCCGCACGATGGCACGCGACCTCGAACAGGCGCACGATGCCCTGCGGACGATGATCGGCAAGCCGTGAAGCCTGCGGCGATCGCATTCACGCTGCTCGTGGCCGGGGCGGGCTCCGCCTCGGCCCAGAGCGTGGCGTATGAAGGAAGCGCCGGGCTCAGTACCGGCAACTACATCTTCTCCACGCGCACGACGACGTGGAGCCTGACGAATGGCCTCGCGTTCACGGCGGGTTCCTTCACCTTCCGTGCCGCGATCCCCATCTGGATGCAGAACTCGACCGTCGTCTCGGGGACGGGGATGGGCG
>DATIEF010000318.1:0-4123 GCA_035455865.1 Gemmatimonadales bacterium
ATCGGGGCCTTCTGCCCCTGCGCCTCGCGCACCAGGCGCACGATGCGGGCGAGCACGGTGTCGCGTCCCACGCGGGTGGCCCGCATCCGGAACGCGCCGGCGCCGTTGACGGTGCCGCCGGTGACCTCGTGGCCGGCGCTCTTGGCGACGGGCATCGGCTCGCCGGTGAGCATCGACTCGTCGACGTCGGAGGCACCGTCCAGGACGACGCCATCGGTGGGGATGTGCTCGCCGGGGCGGACCAGGAGGTCATTTCCCACGACGATCCGCTCGAGCGGCACGTCCTCTTCGACCCCGTCGGTGACGCGATGGGCGGTCTGCGGCCGCAGCTTGACCAGCGCGCGGATGGCGTCGGCGGTGCGGCCGCGGGCCCGGGCGTCGAGGAGGTTGCCGAGGAGGATCAGGGCGACGATCCAGACCACGGCCTCGTAGTAGACGTCGGGTGCCAGGCCGCGGGCACGGAGCCAGTGGGCCCCCGCCGTGGCGGTGAGGCTCCAGAGGAAGGCCGCACCGGTGCCGACGGCGATGAGGGTGTTCATGTCGGCGCCGTGATGCCGGAACGCCGACCAGGCACGGACGTAGAAGTGGCGTCCGGCCCAGAGGACGACCGGTAGGGTGAGCCCCAGGAGGACCAAGCGGAGCGCGTCGGCGGAGAGCGCAGCGAGGCCGGGGATCGTCTGCAGCATCCAATCGCCCAGCGGCATCATCCAGCGCATCAGCGGGTCGACCGGACCGTTCGACATCTCGAGCCGCGCGAGCGGCATCGAGAGGAGCATCGTGAGGACTGCGGCGGCGGCGCTGACGGTGAGCTTCTGCCGGAGCTCCCGGCGCTCGGCCAGGTTGGCCTCATCCTGCCGGGTCACCTGGTCGAGCGCGCCCGCCTCGGGGCTCGGCAGTTCGGCGCCATAGCCGGTGGCGCGGATCGTCTCGACCAATGCGTCGGGGCTCGTGGCGGCGGGGTCGAAGGTGACCGTGGCGGCGTTGGTCATCAGGTTGACGTTCGCGGCCGCGACGCCGGGCGTCTGCTCCAGCGCGCGCTGGACGCGGGCGCTGCAGGCGGCGCAGGTCATTCCGGTGACGGGGATCTCGGCGGTGGCGGGCATGTCAGTCGGTGAACGGTCAACGGTAAACGAGTGACCGGGAGGCGTCATCCTGAAGGCCAAAGGTCCGAAGGATCGGCTCGCCTCAAATCGATCCTTCGCTTCGCTCAGGATGACGCGGTTGCAATCACTGACCACCGTTGACCGTTCACTGTTCACGCCTCCTCCACAATGAGCGTCCCATGCACCATCCCCATCCCGCAGTGGAAGTCGTAGCGTCCGGGAGTGCGGGGTGTGAATTCGACCGCGGTCGGGGTTCCGGTCGGAAGGAAGGTGCGGATGTTGAAGTCACCGAGCACCACTTCCTCGGTGCAGCTGTTCGTGTCGGTGCGGGTGAACGTGAGCCTCACCGGGGCGCCGGCCCGCACGCGGACGACCGATGGGTCGTAGGCCGCCGCGACGGCGATGCCCAGTTCCTGGATCCCGCCCTTGAGCGCGGCCGCGACGCCGGCGGCCCGCGCCGGCACGGCAAAGAAGTACCACCAGATCCACGCGATCGCCGTGACGGCGAGCGCCAGGACCAGGATCCGGTCGGCGGTCACGCGAT
The DNA here is from genome assembly GCA_035455865.1 of Gemmatimonadales bacterium. Taxonomy (GTDB): domain Bacteria; phylum Gemmatimonadota; class Gemmatimonadetes; order Gemmatimonadales; family GWC2-71-9; genus CAMLHU01. The sequence continues at coordinate 1,648 of DATIEF010000318.1, forward strand.
GACCGACGCCTGGTAGCCGACCGCAGAGACCGCTGCCGTGACCGCAGCGGGCGTGAGCTTCGATTCGTCGTACTCGAGTTCGGCGCGGCCCATCTTGACCGAGCCGAGCTTGACGCCTTCGAGCTTGCCGAGTGCCTGGTTGACCGCGTTCAGGCAGTGGCCGCAGGACATACCGGTGATGGAGAGGGTGAGGGGGGTCATGGGTGGCGGGTCCTTGGTCGATGGTCGTTGGTCGTTGGTTGATGGTCGATAGTCGTTGGTCGTTGGCGGCCACTCGTCGGTCGCCGGTCAGGGACCAATGACCAATGACCAACGACCAATAGCCACAATATATAGGGGTAGGGGGTATGTCAATCCCCTGCGGGACAATGACTTCTGGAGGGCGCTCTAGCTGGCTACGGCGGCGGTCTCGTCGCTGGTGCGGGCGCCCCAGCGGCGGAGGGGGCCTTCGGCGGGGAGGATGAACCAGAACGTGCTGCCGAAGTTGTACATCGACTCGGCGCCGATCTGGCCGCCGTGGAGCTCCACGAAGCGCTTGCAGAGCGCCAGGCCGAGCCCGGTGCCCTGCACCCGGCGGCTGGGAGAGCTGTCGACCTGGCTGAATTCGACGAAGAGCTTCGACATGTCATCGGGCTTGATGCCGATGCCGTTGTCGCTCACGGCGATCCAGACCGCGGACCGATTGATCCGCTTGACCTGGTCGTCGGAACGTTCCGCGGGAATGGGGAGCGGCGCCTCGGTGGCGAGGGCGCGGAGGACGATCTCCCCCCCTTCGGGCGTGAACTTGGACGCGTTCGAGAGGAGGTTGAAGAGGATCTGCTGGACCCGGACCGCGTCGGCCAGGGCAAAGAGCGGCGTGTCGGGGAGCTCGAAGCGGTGGACCTGCTTCCGGCCGAGGCGGAGGCCCTCGGTGTCGACCGCAGCGGCGCGGATGGCGTCGCGCAGGTCGGTGCGGGTGAGCTCGAGGGTCATCCGGCCCGCGTCCATCTTCGACATGTCGAGGACGCCGTTGATGAGCCGGAGCAGGTGCTTGCCGTTGCGGTGGATCGACTCGAGGAACTCGCGGTGGGCCTCGCTCACCTCGCCGACATCGCCGGTGAGGAGGAGCTCGGAGAATCCGATGATGGCGTTGAGCGGCGTGCGGAGCTCGTGGGAGACGTTGGCGAGGAACTCGTCCTTGAGCTTCGTGGCGTGCTCGAGCTCGCGGTTCTTCTCGGCCAGGGCCAGGGCGTTCCGCTGGCTTTCCTCGAAGACGTTGGCGCGGTCGAGGCCGAGCGCCGCCTGGTCGGCCAGCGCCTGGAGCAGGTACAGGTCGTCCTCTTGGAAGAACTGGCCGCCCCGGCGGTTCATCACGGCGACGGTGCCGATGACGAGGCCGCTCGAGCGGAGCGGGGTCATGACCGCGGAGGTGAGCGCCTGCGGCGTGTCGGGAAATTCGAAGTTGCGGGGATCCTGCCGCATGTCGTGGGAAATGAGGGGGCGGTCGTGACCCACCACCCACCCCGCGAGCGAACCGTCGACCGGCACCAGCCGGTCCACGGCGTGCGCCATCAGGCCGGTGCCGGCGACGATGCGGAGGAACCGCCCCTCTTCGGTGACGAGCCCGATCCCCGATGCCTCGCCCTCGAGCAGCTCGGCCGCGAGCCGTGCGATCTCGTGGAAGAGCTCCGGCAGCGGCCGCCCCGAGAGCAGGACCTGTGAGAGGTGGCGGAAGGATTCGAGTTCGCGGTTCCGCGCGGCGGCGGCATCGAGGGCGCGGGAGATCCCCTCGACCTCGGCGTCGACGATCTCCTGCGCACGGCGCCGGGCATAGAACGCGAGCGCCGTCGCCAAGGCCATCACGAAGACGCCCGCGATGTGATGGTAGTACGCCAGAAGGCAGCCGACCCACCCCGCCGTGATGGCGCCGGCGATGGCGAGCGGCGTGCGGCTCAGCCGAGCGGCGATGGAGCGCGGGCGCGTGATCGGCCCCTGGGTCGGTTCGGACATCAGGGGAAATGTGGCGTCAAAATGGAGTGGCGGGAGGGGGGCGACGCGCTGGGCCTCAGTCGAGCAGGATCTGCGTGAAGACGGTCTCACCGGTGGCGAGCATCCGCTTCAGGTACGGGCGGCAGAGCCCGCACTTCCCGCCGCAGCCGGTGGCCTCCACCAGCCGATCGACGTCCCACCCCTCGGCGCGGGCCCGGGGCAGGAGCTCGGCGAAGGGAGTGTTCCGGCAGACGCAGCGGTCGATGGAGAGCATGCTATAAGTGAAGAGTGAGAAGTGAAAAGTGAAAAGGGGAGAGGGAGGGGAAGGAGAAGGGAAGAAGGGAGATGAGGATAGGAAGAGAAGAGGGAAAAGGGAAAAGGGAAGAGGGCAAGCCGATCCTTCGGGCCTTCGGCCCTCAGGATGACGTTGCACCGCACGCCCGCTCTCCCTTCCCCTCTGCTCGTTCCCCGTTGACCGTTCACCGATCACCGCTCCCCGCACTCTCTT
>DATIEF010000319.1:0-14673 GCA_035455865.1 Gemmatimonadales bacterium
TCCGCCGGGAGCGAGAGCCGCTTGCGGAGATCCACCACCGGCACCACGCTGCCGTCGAACTGCACCACGCCCTCGAGGAAGTCCGGGGCCTTCGGCAGCGCGGCCGGGGCCTCGTACCGCAGGATCCGCTCGACCTGGAACACGTTCAGGCCGAACTCCTGCGTGCCCACCCGGAAGGTCACGATCTGGATCTCGTCGCCGGTCGTCGTCATGCGGGAGCTCCGATGCCGCGAAGTCGGTCCGCGAGCGTGCTGAGGTCAAGGATCGGCAGGGTGCCGTCGTCGCGCTGGGCCAGGCCGGTGGCCCACGGGAGCGAGGCCAGGCTCGGGGCCGGGAGCACCGGCCCGCGCACCACCGCGAACACGTCGTCCACCTCGAGGGCCAGCAGGCGCCGGTCGCCCCGGCCGCCGGGACGGATCAGGACCACGGCGGTCCCCCGCTCGGCGGGACAGGCGGCCCCGACCAGGAACGCGGCGAGGTGGAGCACCGGCACCAGGGCGCCCCGGGCCTCGGTGACGCCGCGGATGGCGGGTTCGATGGCCGGCGCCGGGAGCACCGGGCCCGGCTCCCCGACCTCCACCACCTGCGCCACCGGAAGGCCGTAGCGGCGCCCGCCGGCGGTGAGCTCGAGGTAGCGGACCTGGGTGGCGCTCACGTGCGCTTCATCCGTTCGAGCTCCTCGGCCACCCGCCCGGCGATCCGGCCGAGCGGCAGGACGGCATCGGCGCCACCGGACTCGAGCGCCGCCTTCGGCATCCCATATATGGTGGCGCTCTCCCGGTCCTGCGCCAGCCCGACCCCGCCGGCGTCGTGGATGAGCTTGAGGCCGGCGGCGCCGTCCCGGCCGAGGCCGGTCAGGACCACGCCGACGCTCCGCCGGCCGAACACCTGCGCCACCGATTCGAAGAGGGGGTCGGCGGCGGGGCGGACGCCGTGCTGGGCGGCGTCCTGCGCCAGCACCAGCCGGATCCCGTTCTCCCCCGCCGTCACCCGCATATGATAATCGCCCGGGGCGATGTACGCGGTGTCGGCGAGCACCGGCGCCTGGTCCTCCGCCTCCACGACCTTGAACCGGCTCTGGGTCGCCAGCCGCTCGGCGAGCGAGCGGGTGAACTTGGGCGGCATATGCTGGACGATGAGCGCCGCCGCCCCCTGCCCCGGCTGCAGCGCCGGCACGACTTCGGCCAGGGCGCGGGGGCCGCCGGTCGACGCCGCGATGGCCACGCACCAGCGGGCCCGGCCCGGCAGCGCGAACACGTCGGCCGAGCGGGGCGGCTCGGGCCGGGGCGGCCGGGCCAGCGGCGTCACCCGCAGGATGTCGGCGGCGCGGGCGGCGCGGAGCGCCTCGAGGAGCCGCGGCGCGAGGCGCCGGATGGCCTCGGTGGACGGGTCGAGCTCCTTCGGCACCAGCTCGACCGCGCCGAGCTCCAGGGCGCGGATGGCGCCCGCGGTCCCGGCGCCGGCGTAGGCGCTCACCACCACGATCGGCCGGGGCGACTCCGACATGATGTACCCGATGGCGCCGAGCCCGTCGAGCTCCGGCATCTCGAGGTCCATCGTCACGATGTCGGGGACGTACTTGTGGAGCTTTCGGAGCGCATCCTGCCCGTCGCGGGCGGTGGCGACCACCCGGAACTCTCCCGAGGCGTCGATGATCTCGGTCAGCACCCGCCGGAAGAGGGCGCTGTCGTCGACCACGAGGACCGACGGGAGCTCAGAGCGGTCGGTCACCATCGACCAGCGTCCGGACCGAGACCGACCCGTCGGCCACCCGGAGGCGCACCGAGCGGCCCGCGGTGCCGCCGGTGGCCTCGGCCACGACCGGGATGCCGAGGGCCGCCAGCGCCTGCCGGCTGGCGACGACGTTGCGCTCGCCCATCTGCACGGCGCCCATCGGCGTCAGGTTGGCGAACATGCTGGCGCCGCCGACCAGCCGGGCCGAGAGCCGCCGGGGCTGGGCGCCGAGCGCCACCATCTCCTCGACCAGGGCGGGCACCGCCGTCTCGGGGAACTTGGCCGGGTTGTGCGGGCCCCGGCTCGAGAGCGAGCGCGACGGCAGCAGCACGTGCGCCATCCCGCCGACCTTCGCCTCGGGATCGTGCAGGATGATGGCGACGCAGCTCCCGAGGCCGAGCGTGGCGATCTCGGCCTCGGCGCCCGCTGCCCGCAGCTCGGCGACCTTGATGATGACGGAGTTCGGTGCGGTCACGCGGGCCTCCGGAAGATCCGCTCGCGCACGTCGACCAGCTCGAGCCGGTCGCGGGCGGGCCCGAAGAGCGTCTCCACCTTGCCCAGCACCAGGATGCCCCCGGGCAGGAGGGCGTCGACGAAGCGGGTGAAGAGGCGTTCCTGGCTGTCGCGGTCGAAGTAGATGATCACGTTCCGGCAGGTGATGAGGTCGAAGGCCGGCCCCGGCAGGGGGTCGAGGAACAGGTCGACGCGGCGGATGTCGACGATCTTGCGGAGCTCGGGCACCACTTCCCTGCCCGCCGCCACCGGCGTCGTGTACCGCTCGGTGAGCGCGGCCGGCGTCTCCTGGAACGCCGCCTGGGGGTACCGGCCGGCGCGGGCCCGTTCGAGGCAGACCTTGTCGATGTCGGTCGCCACGACGGTGGCCCGCTCGAGCCACGTCCGGCGGGCGCTCCGCTCCGCCTCCGCCGCCAGCAGCATCGCGAGGGTGTACGGCTCCTCGCCCGAGGAGCACCCGGCGCTCCAGACACGCACCGCCCCCTGGCGCGCGGCCCACAGCGCGGGCAGGAGGTCCCGCGCCAGCCGGTCCCACGTCTCCGCGTTCCGGTAGAAGCGGGTCACGTTGATCGTGAGCGCGTCGGTCAGCTTCTCGTATTCGGCGGGCTCCGAGGAGAGGAGCCGCTGGTAGTCGGCGAAGGTGTGGACCCCGCAGGCGCGCATCCGCACCGCGATCCGGCGCCGCAGGCACTTTTCCTTGTACCCGTCGAGGGCGAGCCCCGCGGTCGCGGAGATGGTCCGCGTGAGCGCGGCGAAGCCCTCGTCATCCCCGGTCAGCATCATCCGGCGGCCTCGGAGGACATCGACTCCAGGTTGCTGCGCGCCAGCTGGTGGTTCGGGTTGAGCTCCACCACCCGCTGCCAGTGCGCGCGTGCGCGCGCGGTGTCGCGCTGGCGGAAGGCGATGTTGCCGAGCTTGAAGTAGAGGTCATCGCCCAGGGCGGGCGCGAGCTTGGCGGCGCGCTGGTACGCCTCGTCGGCCTCCTCGTACTTGCCGGCGCGGTAGAGGAGGTCGCCCAGGTTCTTGGAGAGCTGCGGCACCGAGGGGTCCTCGCCGAGCGCGTCGCGGACGGTGGCCTCGGCGCCGGACACGTCGCCGGTGAGCTCGAGGAGCACGGCCAGGTCGTTCTTGAGCACGGCGCTCGCGGGGTACTTCGTGACCCCTTCCTGCGCGATGGTGATGGCGTTCTCGAGGTCGGACTCGACCGCGTGGGCCAGCGCCGCGGCCCAGAACCAGATGGCCGGCGGCGCCTTGGCGCCCCAGAGCTCGCGCGCGCGCTGCAGGCGCCCGGACGCCACGCCGGCATCGCCCCGCTTGAGCGCCGCGATGCCCCAGCCGGTCATCATCCGGGCGTCGTCGCGCGCGCGGGTCACCGCTTCGCCGTAAGCCGCCTCGGCCTCGTCGAGCTTCCCCATCCGCTCCAGGCCGTACGCCAGGTTGTAGAGCGCCGCCGGCCGCGGCCCGCCCCGCTCCAGCGCCTGCTTGAGCGACTCGACGCCCTCCGACCACTTGGCCTGCTTGAGCGCGATGAGCCCCACGTAGAACGGGGCGCTCGCCTCCGAGGCGCGGAGGTCGGCGACGCGGCGGAACTCGCGCAGCGCCTCGTCGAGCATCCCGGTCTTGTAGAACGCGATGCCGAGGTTCCGGTGCTCGTCGATCCGCGCCGCGCTGACGTTCTGCTCCACGACGCCGGTCGAGGTGCCGACCCGGTGCGCGAAGCCCGCGGTGATGAGGCCGTAGAGCGCCTTGCCCACCTCGAACTCCACCAGGCCGCTGTCCTCCACCAGCTGGTGCACGTCGTGGCGCCCGTCGAGGAGCGGCACCAGCCGCTCCTGCTCCGGGGAGAGCTGGACATTGGAGCCGGTCAGGTGCGCCTGGTCGAGCGAGAAGATCAGGTCGAACGACGGGATCTTCTTCTCGATCAGGCTCCACTCGTCCACCCGGCGGGCGCCCTCGAGCAGGAGCGACTCGGGGTTGATGTTGACGAGGAAGTCCTGGCGTTCGGGGCGGACCCCGGCCTCGAAGTTGAAGGTCCCCGACACCCAGGTGAACAGGAAGTAGACCGCCTCCTCGATCTGGAGCCGGATGTACTCCTCGAGGTCCACCCGCTTGATGGCGCCGCTGTTGACGAGGATCTCCCCGAGCTTCTGGTCGCGGAACTCGTCCTGGAGGTCCACGGCCTGCTGCAGCTGGTCCTGGGAGATCCGGCCGTTCTTGACCAGGAGGTCGCCGAGCCGGTCGCGGCGGTTGACGATCGAGGCGAAGCAGATCCGCCCCTCGTCGAAGTAGATGTACCCGAAGTTCTGGCGGTCGGCCACGGCCAGGCAGCCGCTCTTGCGCCCGAGGGACAGGAGCTGCAGCACGTCGGGGAGGCTCGCCTCCTTGAGGGATCCCTTGATCGCCATCAGCGGAGGTCCTCGATGAGGCGGTCGGCGGCGTCGGGCCAGTCCCAGACCATCTTCTCCACGCTCTTGACCCCGCCGCTCGCCGAGACGACGATGCCGCTGGAGCGCCGGCCACCGCTCTTGCGCGCGGGGCGCTCGGTCGGCCCTTCCAGCAGGTCGCGGGCGAGGCCGGCGCTCGGCGCCACCTGCTGCGCCTCGGCCGCCTGCAGCACGCGCTGCACCAGGCCCAGCACCGCGCGCGCCGAGTCGGCGGGGCGGCCGGCCAGGTACTGGGCCAGTTCGTCATCCGCGGCGCCGACGCGGTCGATGAGCTCGCGGGTGGCCACGGCGAGCCGGACCTCGCGCTCGGGGGCCGCGAGCGTCACGACGAGCCCGCCGTCGAGCCGGCTCACCAGCCGGGGCTCGATCCCCGCCAGCTCGCGCAGCGGCTGCGCGCTGGTGAAGACGAGCTGGCGCCCCTGCTCGGTCAGCTGGTTGAAGAGCCAGAAGAGCTCTTCCTGGCTCCGGTCGCGCCCGGCCAGGAGCTGGATGTCGTCGAGCAGGAACGCGGTGACACGGCGGTAGCGCGCCCGCCAGAGCGCCACCCGGTCGCGGTCGATGGCCTCGATGAGGTTCTCGGTGAAGTCCTGCGCGCCGAGGCAGGCCACCACCGCGCCGGGCGCCGCGGCCAGTTCGTTGCCGACGGCGTGGAGCAGGTGGGTCTTGCCGAGCCCGCTCCCGGCCACGATGACGAGCGGGTTGTACTTGACCGCCGGCTCCTGCACCACCGCCCGCGCCGCGGCCAGCGCCACCTTGTTCGACGGCCCCTCCGTGAACTCATCCAGGCGCCAGAGCGGCGAAGGGCCGGGCGGCGGGGTCGCGCCCGAGCGGGCGCGCTCGAGGAGCGCCTCGGCGGCGGCGATGCCGTCGGGATCGCGGAACGCGGCGGCACCGGCGAGCTCCGGGTCGAGCTCGGCGGCCTCGCGCTCGACCCGGCGCAGGCGCTCGACGTCGGCCACGAAGCTCTTGAGCGTGGCCTCCGGGTCGGGCGGCGCCTCCTGGTCGAGGAGCGCCGTGAGCCGCGCGGTGCGGTACCCCTCTCCCTCCCAGCGGAGGATCGCCTCGCCCACGCGGGCGCGCCACGCCTCGACCTGCTGCGAGAGCGTGACCGTCACCTCGCTGAGGAAGGCGTCGAACTCGGCGGTCTCGAGCGGCGGTGGCGCGGCGGCGGGCGCGGGCGCCTCGGCCGGCGGCGGGGGCGGGTCGCCGGGGACGGCGGTCGACGCGCCGCCCAGCACCTCGCGCGCGCGGTCGGCGTCGATGGGCCGGTCGCTCACCGACTGGAAGGCGACCAGCCGGTTGAGCCCGCCGATCAGCTCGCGCACGTTCCCCGCCCCGACCTCCGCCACCGCCTCCACGACCCCGGGCCCGAAGGACACGCCCCGGTCCTCGCAGTGCCGCCGCAGGATGGCCACGCGGGTCTCGAAGTCGGGGGCGCCGATGTCGATCACGAGCCCGCCGGCGAAGCGCTGGATCAGCCGCTCGTCGAGCGCCTCGATCTCGGCGGGGGGCCGGTCGCTCGTCATCACGATCTGGCGGCCCGCGGAGGTCATCGCGTTGACCAGGCGGAGGAGCTCCGCCTGCACCTCGCGCCGGTGGGTCAGGAACTGGACGTCGTCGACCAGGAGGACGCCGGTCTCGGCGTAGCGCTTGCGGTAGGCGTCGCCCTGTCCCGCCGCGATGGCGGCGTGGTACGCCTCGACGAAGTCGTCGAGGGTCACGTAGTCGACGGAGAGCTGCGGGTCGATGGCGCGCGCCTGGTGGCCGATGGCCATCAGGAGGTGCGTCTTCCCCAGGCCGGGGCCGGCGTAGATGAACAGCGGGTTGTACGCCGTCCCCGGCGACTCGGCCACGGCACGCGCCGCCGTCACGGCCAGCCGGTTGGCCGAGCCGACGACGTAGCTGTCGAGGCGGAACCGCGGGTTGAGCTGGTCGGTCATCCCACCGGCGAATTCTGCGCCAGGCGCTTGAGCACGAGTTCGGAGATCCCCTTGAGCGTCTCGAAGACGCCGCTGCCGTGCACCGCGTCGGCCGGGAAGCTCTTCACGCCGCGGAAGTTGAGCGCGTCGTCCAGTTCCGCCGCGCTCAGGATGAGCTCGGGCGGGAGATCCTGCTTGTTGTACTGGAACACCGTGGGGAACTGGCGGACGTCGACCCCCTGCTCCAGCAGGTTGGTCTGCAGGTTCTGCAGGCTCTCGATGTTGTCCTCCAGGCGCCGGCCCTGGCTGTCGCCCACGAACACGACGCCGTCCGCGCCCTGGAGCACCAGCTTGCGGGTGGCGTTGTAGTACACCTGGCCCGGCACGGTGTAGAGCTGGAACCGGGTGGTGAACCCCGAGATCTGCCCGAGCTCGAGCGGCAGGAAGTCGAAGAAGAGCGTCCGGTCGGTCTGGGTGGCCAGGGACACCATCTTGCCCCGGCGGGTGTCGGGCACGCGGCCGTAGATGTAGTGCAGGTTCGTCGTCTTGCCCGAACGTCCCGGGCCGTAGTAGACGATCTTGCAGGTGATCTCGCGGGTCGTGAAGTTGACGAGGGACATGGCGTCAGCGTCCGAAGAGCGATCGCAAGCTCGAATTGAGCTCGCTTTCGAAGTTCTCCGCCAGCACTTGCTGGGCTGGCGGGGCCGCGGGGGCCGCGGCGGCGAGATCCTTGACCAGTTGCTCGAAGAACAGCTGCACGATACCGAGCGACGTATCGGTCCCGAAGACCACCAGGGCGATCCACCGGCCCCGCGGCGTGTCGAACGCGGCCAGGAAGTGCGCCTGCTCCGGCCCCTGGTGCACCACCGTGCCGAACGGGGTCCACTGGAGCGTCCGCGCGATCTCGGCGGTCGAGGCGACGATCGCGGCGCCGAGCGCGGCGGCACCCATCACGTCCACCGCCCGGGCGAACCCGTGCTGCGCCACCACCTGCCCCGACGAGGTCATCAGCAGCGCGAGCCGCGCCTGCGACTCGGCCAGGAAGGCCGTCACCGGACCCTCGACCCAGGGCTCGACGGCGCGCATCAGGCCACGCGCTCCGCCGCGCGGAACATCTCCAGCCGGGCGAGCCCCGCGTTGACCGTCCGCTCCGCCACCGCCACGATCAGGAGCTCGGGACCGTGCGGCGCCACCAGCAGCGTGCCGCCGGTGGCCTGGAGCTGGAGGAACCGCGGCGCACCCCGCCCCGCCCCGTCGGTGGCCCGGCCGATCCGGCCAGCCAGGCTCGCCGCGAGCGCCGCGACGGCGTTCCCCTTGAGCTCGTCCATCAGCGACTCGGCCACCACCACGCCATCGGCCGCGGAAACGACCATCGCGCCGCGGATCCCGGGGACCCGCGTGATGAGCTCGAGCGCATCGGCCCAGGCGCTCACGCGATCCCCTCCAGCCACTGGCGCGCGGCCTTGGCGGCGCGGTCGGCCAGCAGGTGCAGGCGGCCCATCGGCACGCTCCCGTCCCGCATCAGGAGCAGCAGCGACTCGGAGTTGGCCGGCACCGCCGCCGCGTTCCCGCCCGGCGCCTCGACGATCACCGCTTCCCAGGTGCCGAGGCCGAGGAGCCGCACCGTGCGCTGCGCCTCGCGGGACACGCCGGCCAGGTGGGCCGCCACGACGTCGGCCACGTCGGCGCCCGACGGATCGAGGAGCCCGCCGCCGAGCCGGAGCCCGGCGGTGTCGACGAGGAGCAGTCCGTTCTCCGCACCCTCCAGCCCGGCGAAGACCGACGTGCGCACCGCCGCGGCGTCGGCATCGGGCGCCGGGTCCGCGGCCACCACGCCGGGATCGGCGGGGACCGGCTCCGCCTGCCCCGACTCCAGCCGGACGCGGGCCACCGCCGCCACCAGGCTCGGATCGTCCGGGCTCTCGGTCAGCGCGGCTTCGAGGAACTCCAGGGCGTGGGGGAGGTCTCCCGCCTTGTAATAAAGGAAACCCTGCCCCTTGAGCGCCCCGGCGTGCTGGGGGTCGAGCCGCAGGGCCATGTCCCATTCGTCGAACGCCCGCTCGAAGTCCTTCCGGTCGACCAGGATCTTGGCAAAGAGGTCGTGCGCGTCGGGCAGGTGCGGGTACCGGCCCAGTCCGGCCAGCGCCACCTTCTGCGCGGCATCGAGCTGGCCCCGGCGCCGGAGCGCCTCGCCCAGCGGCAGGAACACGAGGCTCGCCGGGTCGGCGGCCAGTTGCGCGGTCAGGGCGCGGATGTCGTCGTTCACGGCTCCCCCCTTCCGCGAAGCGCGTCGTCGAGCAGGCGGGCGGCGTGCCGGGCGCGGTCCACCTGGTCCCTGGCGCTCTGTTCCTCGGGTGGCAGGTCCGGCAGCTCGGCCCAGCGATCGAGCTGGTCCGCGCCCTCGCGGAGCCGCCCGGATCCGAGCAGGCTGAGGCCGAGGAGCCGGTGCGCGGTGGCCGATCCGCTGTCGAATTGTAACGCCCGGCGGAACGATTCGGCGGCATCGGCGGTGCGGCCGACGGCCAGGAGGCCGCGCCCGAGCACCAGGTGGGCCATCGGCTCGTGCGGATGGGACGCGACGACCTCCTGCGCGGCGAGCAGCGCGGCCGGCGCGTCGCCGCTGGCGAGCCGGTCCTCGGTGCGGGCGATGAGGATGGCGAGCTCGCGCCCCTGCCCGGTGCCGGGCTGCGTGGCGGGCGCCTCGAGGATCACCACGCCGGCACTGGCCAGGCCGAAGAGGGTCTTCGCCACGTCGAACTCCGAGCGGCCGAGCGCCTCGGCCACCAGGCGCACGTCGCGCTCGCCGTCCATCGCGGCGAGGACCTCCCATTCCTCGGGCAGCAGGTCGATGGCGCCCGCGTCGGCGCCGGTGCCGGGCGCAAGCCGGGGAACGATCCCGAGGTGGGGGATGCGCTGCTGGATCTGCGACCACTCGTCGATCCGGCGGGCGCCTTCCATCATCAGCGCCTCGGTCGGGATCCGCACGTCGGCCTCGGCGCCCTCGGTGGCAGCGCCTTCCTCGAAGGAGAAGTACCCCTCCGACCAGCTCATCAGCTCGAAGACGACCTCTTCGACCTGGGCGCGGACCTGCCGGGCGAGCTCCCGCCGCGTGACGGCGCCGATCTCGACCAGCACCTCGCCGAGGCGCCGCGGGTCGCCGGCGTTCTGCATGTCGCGGGCGCGGGTCAGGTCCTCCTGGGTGATCTTCCCGGCCGAGAGGAGCACCGAGCCGAGCGGGTGCGGATTGGAGCGGATCTCGGCGGAGACCACCGCACCCTGCTCGAACACGACCGTCCCGGCGTTCTGGCGGAGCTCGGAGGAGACGCGCAGGACCCCGGTCTTCCGGCTCAGGTCGAGCAGCTGGAAGACGTCGTGGATCCCCAGTTCCTTGAGCGGTCCCTCGATCGCCATCGCTCAGCCCTTCCGCTGGGCAAAGATGTGCTGCAGGTCGCGCGCGGAGCGCGCGTTGCGCCGCGCCTGCTGGGCCAGTTCGCCGGCGGGCTGCAGCTGCATGACGCGCTCCCACGCCTGCACCGCTTCCGGGTACCGGCGCAGCTGCGCCAGCGCCTGACCGAGGTGGAAGTGCGCCTCGGCGCGGTCCGGGTCGAACTTGAGGAGCCGGGTGAACGCCTCGCTCCCGCGCTCGGCACGATCGTCGTCCACCAGCGCGCGCCCGAGGAGCTCGAGCGCATCGAGTTCGTAGGGATCGGCCTCCAGCACCGGGATGAGGAGCTCGACCGCCGCCGCCGCCGACTCGACCCGCCGGACCAGGTCCGCGAGCGCGAGCGTCGCCTCGACGAACGTGGGCAGGAGGTCGAGCGAACGCTCGTACGCGGCGCGCGCCTGGCGGTGGTCGCCCAGGCGGTCTTCCACCCGCCCGAGGCCGTACCAGACCTGGGCGAGCGAGCCGTCGAGCTCGAGCGCGGAGCGGTACGCCTGTGCGGCCGCGCCCAGGTCGCCGAGCTGGGCGGCCACCTCCGCCTGCAGCTGGTGCAGGTCGGGGCGCCCGGGGGCGCGCGCCTGGGCGGTGCGGACGAACTCGAGGGCCCCGATGGCATTCCCGGCGGCGGCCCGGGCGCGGGCGCCCGCCACCAGCGCATCAACATCGTTGGGCCGCGCTGCCACGAGCGCCTCGGCCAGGCCCACGGCCTCGCGGCCGCGATCCATCGCGAGGAGTGCCCGGATCTCGCCGAGGCGCGCGCCGGGATCGTCGGGACTGAAGCCGCGCGCCTCGCGGAAGCGCTCGAGCGCCTCGCCGTGGAGGCCGCGGCGGCTGAACACCTCGCCCAGGAGCGCGGTCGCGCGGCCCCGGTCGGCCCCGCGGCCGATGGCCCGGTCGATCTCCGCCGCCGCCCGGTCGAGGAGCCCCTTGCCCAGGTAGTCGCGGACGAGGGTGAACGGATCGTCGCCGGCCGGCGCGGCCGATGGGGCCGCCGGGGCCGGGGCGGCCGGGGACCCCGCCGGCTCGAGCTCGGTGAAGAGCTGGTCGAGGAGGCGCTGGTCGAAGTTGAACTCCTCGCCCACCTCGTCGGCGGTCACGTCGGCGGAGATCTCCGGCGCGATCGAGATCGTCGGGTCCTCGTACTGCAGGTCGATCGTGAGCGAGAACTTCTGCGGCACGTAGTACGGCTCGAGCTCGAGGGCGCGCTTGGTCTCGCGGAGGGCGCCGTCGAAGTCGCCGAGGTGGCTCAGCGTGAAGCTCAGGTTGTAGTGCGCCGCCGCGAGCGTCTCATCGGCCTCGACGGCCCGCGCAAAAGCGTTGCGGCCGTCGGCGTAGCGCTTGAGCTCCACCAGCACGAGGCCGACGCCGTTCCACGCCACCGCATTCTGCGGATGGTCCACCAGCACCTGCCGGTACGCCTCGAGGGCCAGCTGGAACCGGCGCTGCTGGAAGAGGAGGAGCGCCAGGTTGAGCCGCGCAGCCGCGAGCCCCGGGACGGCACGGAGCGCCTGCTGGAACGCCTCCTGCGCGCCCTCGATGTCCGCCTGCTGGCTCCGGAGCACGCCGAGGTTGTTCCACGCCAGCGCGTAGGCGGGATCGTTGGCGGTGGCACGCGCATAGGAGGCGGCCGCATCGTCCCGGCGCCCCGCCTGCTGCAGGCAGACGCCGCGCTCGTTCCAGAGCTTGGGCGAGTCGGTGAAGTCCTGCACCAGCTGGTCGTACAGCTCGAGCGCGGCGGGGAGGTCGCGGCGGATGAGGTGCACTTCGGCCATCGCCTGCAGCACCAGGCGGCGGTCCTCGCCGTGGTCGAGCGCCAGCCGGTATTCGCGGAGCGCCTCGAGGTAGTACCCCTTCTGGCGGAAGGCGAGCCCGAGGTTGAAGTGCGCCAGCGCGCCGCCCTCGGCCACCGCGGGGCGGAGCGCCTCCAGCGTGTTGCGCCGGCGGCGGGCCTGCGCCTTCCGCTCCTCGAGGGAGAGGTTGGCCTGCGCCCGCCCGAGCGTCGGATTGAGGGCGATGGCCTTCTTGGTGGCGGCGCGGGCGGCCTCGTGCTGGCCCATGTCGCCGTGGACGAAGGCCAGGAGGTAGTGCGCGTCGGCGTTGTCGGGGTTGAGCGCCACCGCCCGTTGCAGCGCCGCGAGCGCCGGCTCGTTGAGCCCGCGGTTGTAGAGCGCCTCGCCGAAGTAGAAGAGCGCCACCGAGCTGTCGGGGTCGAGCTCCGCGGCGCGGCGGAACCACTCGGCGGCCGAGTCCATCCCGCCGCGGGCCTTCTCCGCGAGGCCCAGCTGGATGAGCGCGGGCACGTCCTTGGGCGCGCGGGCCAGGAGCGCCTCGAACTCCTCGATGGCCTCGGCGTGCTGGCCCAGGGCGGCGAAGATCCGGCCGAGCTCCCAGCGGGGATCGCGGTCATCGGGCTGGCGGCGGAGCTGCTCGCGGAGTTCGGCGACCCGGCGGTCGTAGTAGCCGGTGTTCTGGTAGGCGATGGCCAGGTTGGCCTGGGCGACCCCCATCTTCGGGTCGAGGGCCAGCGAGCGCTCGAAGGCGGCGATGGCCTCCGGCACGAGCCCCTTCTGGTAATACAAAACGCCGAGGTTATTGTGGGCCCCGGCGTCGGAGGGATCGATCCGGCGCGCGAACGAGCGGAGGACCGCCAGGTCCCGTTCCGACGGAGCCGGTCCGGTCATGGCGCGCTCACGTCAGGCGGATGGCGTCGAAGATGGCCCGCAGGGAGGCCAGGTCGGGGAGCAGCAGGAAATGTCCCTTGATCTGGATCGGCGAGTCCAGGAACTTGAACTCGGTCTCGACGCAGAACACGTAGTCGCGGTCGTGCCCGAAGTTGAGGTAGGCGGTGGTGAGCACCGCGCCCGCCAGGTCGACCACGAGGCTCGGCACCGACGGCAGCAGCATCATCCCCATGAAGTCGCTGAGCGCGGTCATGTAGGCGCTCGAGAGGATGTTGCCGGCCTCCTTGATGCCCGACTGCTCCATCGCCCCGAAATCGGCGGTGGTGCCCGGCGCGCGGCGGAGCAGGATGTCGCAGAGCGTCTTGGCCGAGGGCACCGGGAAGATGACGAGGGTGCGGCCGGTCAGGTCGCCCAGCATGTGCATCATCACGGCGGCGATCGGCTCGTCGGCGGCGCCGAGGAGGTCGGCGACCTCCTCGAGCCGGAGCACCGTGACCCGCGGCACGCTGATCATGATGCGGCTGTTGGTCATCTGGCCGAGCGCGGTGGCGGCGTGGCCGGCCCCGATGTTGGCCACCTCGCGGAGCGCGTCGAGTTGCAGGGCCTGCAGGTCGCGGACGTCGTCCATGGGTCTCCTCACACCAGCGTGGCGGCGTCGAGGATCAACGCCGGCACGCCGTCACCGAGAATCGCGGCACCGCTGAAGAGGGGAAGCGTTCCCCGCGGGGCCTCGAAAGATTCGACCACGATCTCCTGCTGTCCCACCAGCGCATCGACCAGCACGGCGGTGCGCCGCTCTCCCACCTCCAGCACGATGCCGGGGCGCCGGGGTGGCGCCGAGGTGCCGTTGCCCACCGAGAGCATCTCGCGCAGGTCGCGGATCGGGACCACCCGGTCGCGCAGGATGAGCGCGTCCCTGGTCTCCGAGGCCGCCAGCGACTTCTCGGTGACCTCGACCGTCTCCGCCACGTGGGTGAGCGGCAGCGCGTAGCGCTCCGTGCCCACCCGCGCCAGCAGCACCCGCACCACCGCCAGGGTCATCGGGAGCCGGAGGGTGAAGCTGGTACCCTGCCCCAGCGTCGACTGCACCTCCACGGCCCCGCCCAGTTGCCGCACCCGCGACACCACCACGTCGATGCCGACCCCGCGGCCCGAGACGTCGGTGATCTCCTTGGCGGTGCTGAACCCCGCCCGCGACACCACCTTGAGCAGCAGCTCGTCGGTGAGCTGGTCCACCGACGCCTCGACCACGCCTTCCTTCTTGGCCTTGGCCAGCATCTTCTGGCGGTCGATGCCGTGCCCGTCGTCCGAGACCCGGATGGTCACGCTGTTCCGCGCCTGCGCTGCCGCGAGCGTCACCCGTCCCTCGGCGGGCTTGCCCGCCTTCTTCCGCTCGGCCGGCGATTCGAGCCCGTGGTCGATCGCGTTCCGGATCAGGTGGAGGAGCGGGTCGCCGATCTCGTCGAGGATGGCGCGGTCGAGCTCGATCCCCTCGCCCTGCACCTCGAACTTGACCCGCTTGCCGAGCTGCCGCGCCAGGTCGCGCACCACCCGGGGGAACCGGTCGAAGGTCTGCCAGACCGGCGTCATCCGCGCCTGGATGATCTCGGTCTGCATCTCGCCCACCAGCCGCCCCACGCGGGTCGCGAGCGCCTCGACCTCGGGCATCCCCCGCCCCGCCACCAGCTCCTGCAGCCGCCCGCGGGTCACCGCGAGCTCGCCCACCTGGTTCATCAGCGCGTCGAGCCGCCGGAGGTCCACCCGGATGTGCCGGCTCCGTCCCTGCTCCCGCTCGCTGGCGGCCACCTCGACATCGGGGGCGGCCACCTCCACCGAGGCGACCTCGCCGGCGGCGCGCAGGGCGGCCTCGATCTCGGCGTCGGTGGACGGCGCGTCGAGGCGGAAGCTGAACTCGCCGTTGAAGCCCTCCTGCTCGAACT
>DATIEF010000320.1:0-3104 GCA_035455865.1 Gemmatimonadales bacterium
GGTACCGCACGGCGGTGCCGCCGGTCCGGCCGTGCACCACGGCGCCGACCTTGGGGTCGGTCGACTGGAACCCGCCGTTGCCGCGGTCGGGCTCGAATCCCGCGAGCACCCCGACGCCGAACGCCTCGGTCCCGCGGTGCAGCATCACGCCGTCCCAGTATCCGCTGAACGACTCGTACGGGTCGAAGAACCGCCCCAGCTTCACTTCGGACGTGCGGGTGCGCCGCACCAAGGCGGCCTCGTACACCTGCACCAGCGTCGCCGGATCGACCACGCCGCCGGTGCTGCTGCGCTGGGTGGCGCGGACGCTGGTGCTCAGCTCCCACCCGCCCGGCATCCCCTGGACCCGGTAGCGGAGGCCGATCGACGGGGTCGTGAAGTTGCGGGTGACCTGTTCCGGCGCCACGCCGAGCCCGGTGGTGCGGGTCTGCATAAGGTCGAGGTCGAGCGACAGGCTCCCGTCGCTCCGGAGCGCGCTCCGACGCTGCGGGGCAGGCGGGGCTGCGGCGCCGGGCAGCGGGACGGCGAGCGCCGGTGGAGGCGCCGCCGTCACCGCCAGCGTCGAGTGGCGCATCACCACGGCCAGGCTGTCACCGCGGGTCAGCGAGTACGGGGCGCCGAGAAAGGCCACTACCGCTCGCGAGGACGTGCTGGTGACCACGAGCAGTGGCCCCGCCGCATCGCCCCCCGGCACCCGGCGGACCAGGAGCGTGTCGCCCTGGCGCACACCGGCGTCGGTCCCGGCGCCGAGGTACACGTTGTCCCCCGCGACGTACTGCACCACCACGCGCAGCGAGTCCTGCGCCTCGGCGGGCGTGGCGGTGCCGAGCAGGGCCACGACGCCGGCGAGCACGAGCCCCGGGCCGCGGCGCATCAGTTGGTGGTCCCCCGCGGATGGCACGAATAGCACGCCTGGCTGGTGTAGGTGTAGCCGCTCACGCCGGTGTGGTGGAAATCGGTGGTGCCCTGCGCGTGGCACGTCAGGCAGTTGAACAGCGTGTAGTTGCTCGGCGTGGTGTGGCAGGTGGCACAGCTGTTCCATGTGCCGGCGTGCGCCCCCGAGTAGATCGGGAAGTACTGCGCGTCGTGGTCGCGGAAGGTGGCGTTCTGCCAGGTGCTCGCCGTGTGGCAGGTCAGGCAGGTCGTGGGGAACCCGCTCCCGGTGTGCACCCGGTCGTAATCGGGCTGGTGGCAGGTGACGCAGTCGTTCTGGTCGGTCGGGTTCCAGAGCGGCGCATTGGTGCCGGCGGCGTGGCAGCTGGTGCACGGCAGCGAGACGTGGGCGCCGATCAGGACGAACTTCCCGCCGGTGGCCACGCCGTGGTCGAAGGTGCTGTTCCAGTTGTTGACCGTGTGGCAGTCGGCGCAGGTGGTCGGGAACCCGCTGCCGCCGTGCTGCCGGTCGTAGTCGGCCTGATGGCAGGCCACGCAGTCGGTCTGCGAGGCGGGGCGCCATTTCGGGGTGCCCGCCGGCGGGATGTGGCACGCCGAACACTGCAGCTGGGCGTGGGCGCCGAGGAGCGCAAAGATCCCGTGCGAGGCGGCCAAGTGGTCGAACTGCACCCCGCCGTGCCAGGTCAGGTCGCTGTGGCACTGGCGGCAGTCGGTCGGGAATCCGGCGGCCACATGGTCCACCACCGTGGCGCCGGTGTAGTCCTTCCGGTGGCAGGAGATGCAGTCGCTGTTGAGCGTGGTGTAGGCGCCGGCCTTGGCATCCACGTGACAGGCCGTGCAGGCCAGCTGAAGGTGCGCGCCGGTGAGCGGGAACCCGGTCCGCACGTGGAGCCCGATCCCGTTGACGTCCTGGAAGCGGGTGGGCGTGTGGCAGGTGCCGCACTCCTGGCCCAGGTTCCCGCGGTGCACGTCGACGTGGCAGGTGCCGCAGTCATTCTCTCCCAGCTTCGGCTCATCGAAGCGCGCGTCGAGGTGGCAGGCCGCGCAGGCCGCGCGGGCGTGCTGCCCCACGAGCGCAAAGCGGGTCTGCCGCGCGTGGTCGAACTGGAGCGGCACCCGCAGGTCCTTCCACGAGGCGTTGGTGTGGCAATTGGTGCAGTCGAGTCCCGGCGGCAGGGTGCCGTGCGGGCTCTTGGTCCCCGCCTGCGCGCTGAGGAGCCGCGGCAGGAGGAGCGCCAGGGCAAGGAGCGTCGAGGTCCGGCCGGCCAGGTGTCCCATCTCAGGTACCTCCGTGGCAGTCGCGGCAAGTGGTCTTGAGCCCGGTGTAGCGCCGGAACGGGCGCCCGCCGGGGGGCGTCTCGATCCAGTGGCAGCCGACGCAGGGCACGGTGCGGTGGGCGCCGTCGAGCGGGTAGCGGGTGCGCGAATGGTCGAAGTCCCGGATCGCGAACGAGGCGGTCTCGTGGCAGCTGTCGCAGGCCCGGCCGGCGAACTGCCCGTTGTGCGGGTCATCCTTCCGGTGGCAGCTCGCGCAGTCGGTGGCCGAGATGCGGAACACCGTTGCGCGGGAGGGGTCGCTCCCGGCGTGGCAGCCGTTGCACGGCACCGCCAGGTGGGCGCCGGTCAGCTTGAACCGCGCCTCGCTGTTGTGGCGGGCGATGTCATAGGTCGTGGGGATCCACGCCTCGCCCCCGTGACAGTTGCCGCACGCCGCGCCCCCCTTGGCCTTCGCAAAGGCGCCCTCGTGCCGGTCGACGTGGCACGAGAGGCAGGTCGCGAACGTCGGATGCGGGAACGACGTCCGCTCGGTCCCCGCGGCCCAGGTGATCCGGATCCCGTCGGGCTTCGGCGCCTTGGAGTCGTGACACACCGCGCACTTGACCCGCGCGTGGGCGCCGGTGAGCGGATACCGGGTGCGGCCATGGTCGAAGCGCCCGTCGAGCCCCGCCTGCGCCACCCGGTGCCAGTCGTCGGTGTTGTGGCACGCGGTGCAGACCCCGGTCATCACGCCCTGGTGGGGGTCCTTGTGGCAGTCGGTGCAGGTCTCGGAGCGGATCCCGGCAAAGCGGACCATCGGTCTGGCGCCCGGCACCGGCACCGACGGATGGCAGCTGGCACAGGCCACGGTCCGGTGCCGGCCGGTCAGCTGGAACGTCGCCCGGTCGTGGTCGAAGCGGTCGGCCTTCTTCCAGTCGCCGGCCGAGTGGCAG
>DATIEF010000321.1:0-5996 GCA_035455865.1 Gemmatimonadales bacterium
TGGGCGCCGAGCTGCACGACATCGGGAAGATCGGGACCCGGGAAGAGGTGCTCAACAAGCAGGGGCCGCTCACGGCGGAGGAGTTCCGGCACATCGCCGAGCATACCGTCCTGGGGGAGCGGATCCTGGCACCGCTGGCGCGTGAGACGCCGCGCGTCCTCCGCATCGTGCGCTCGCACCACGAGCGGCTCAACGGAGCGGGGTTCCCCGACGGACTCGCGGGTGAGGCGATCCCGATCGAGGCGCGGGTCGTGGCCGTGGCGGACGCGTTCGACGCGATGACGACCAACCGCACCTATCGGGCCCTCCGTCCCCCCGCCGCGGCATTCGAGGAGCTCCGCCGCTGCGTCGGCGACCAGTTCGACGCGCGGGTGGTCGAGGCGTTCGAGCGCGCCTTCCCGGAACCATCGCAGCTTCCCATCTCGCTCTGACGCCGGGGCCCGCGCCCCGGTCCCTTCCGATGACCTCTTCGACCTTGATGATCAGCGTGTCCGGGATGCGTGGCATCGTGGGCACCGACCTGACCCCGGAGCTCGTGGCACGCCACGCCGCGGCGCTCGGCGCCTGGGCACGGCAGGCCGGCCATCCCCTCGTGGTGCTCGGCCGGGACGCGCGTACCAGCGGCCCGATGTTCGCGCGCGCGGCCACGGCGGGGCTCATGTCCGCCGGCGCCGACGTGATCGACCTCGGCATCGTCCCCACGCCCACGGTCCAGCTGGCGGTGGAGCACCACCACGCCGGCGCCGGCCTCATCCTGACCGCGAGCCACAACCCGATCGAGTGGAACGCCCTCAAGTTCGTGGGGCCCGACGGGATCTTCCTCGACGGCGAAGCGGGGGCGGCGGTCCGCGCGCTGGCCGAGCGGGGACCCGACCGCGCGGGGTGGGACGGCGTGGGCCAGGTGCGGGAGGACGCCGCCGCCATCGACCGCCACCTGGAGCTGGTGCTCAAGCTCCCGGAGCTCGACCTCAAGGCGCTCCGGAAGCGGCGGTTCAAGGTGGCGCTCGACTGCGTGCGCGGCGCCGGGGGCACCACCATCCCCCGGCTCCTCGAGGCGCTCGGCTGCGAGGTCGTGGCCATCAACCTCGAGACCGACGGCCGCTTCCCCCGCGCCCCCGAGCCGATCCCGGAGAACCTGGGTGACCTCCGCCAGCTGGTCCGGGAGTCGAAGGCCGACATCGGGATGGCCGTCGACCCCGACGTGGACCGGTTGGCGCTCGTCGACGAGACGGGCCATCCGATCGGCGAGGACTACACCCTGGCGTTCGCGGTGCGGGCGGTGCTGGGAGGGCGCAAGGGCGCAGGGTCGCAAGGTCGCGGCGGTGCCACCGTCGTCGCGAACCTTTCCACCTCGCGGGTGGTGGAAGATGCCGCGGCGGCGTTCGGGGCCCGGTTCCTCCGCGCGCCCGTGGGCGAGGCCAACGTGGCCCGGATGATCCGCGACGAGCACGCCGTCATCGGCGGCGAGGGGAACGGCGGGGTCATCCTCCCGGCGGTCCACATCGGCCGCGACGCACCGGTGGGCGTGGCGCTCATCCTCGAGCTCCTTCGGCGTGAGGGGCGGCCTGTGTCCGCCATCGTGTCGGAAGCACCACAGTACATTATTGTGAAGGCCAAGGCCCCCCGGGGGCCCGACCTGGCGCCGGTGTACGACGGGCTCCGGCGGCGGTTCCCGGAGGCGGCCGCGGACACGCGCGATGGCCTGCGGCTTGCTTGGGCCGACCGCTGGGTCCACGCCCGGCCCTCGGGGACCGAGCCGATCGTGCGGTTCATCGCGGAAGCGCCGACCCGGGCGGACGCGGAGGCCCTCATCGAGGCGTGCCGGGGCATCTTCCAGCAAGGGAACTGACGACGCATGTGCGGCATCGTGGGGTATATCGGCGGGCGTGAGGCGGCGGGGCTCCTCATCGACGGGCTCCGGCGCCTCGAGTATCGCGGCTACGACTCAGCGGGGATCGCGGTGGTGAGCGGCGGCCGGGTGGACGTGCGGAAGGCCGCGGGAAAGCTGGTCAACCTCGAACGGGCCATCGCCGCCGACGTGCCGCGCGGCACGCTCGGCATCGGTCACACCCGGTGGGCCACCCACGGCGCGCCCACCACCCCCAACGCGCACCCGCACACCGACCAGTCGGGGAAGATCGCGCTCATCCACAACGGGATCATCGAGAACGCCGGGAGCATCCGGAAGCTGCTCCTCCAGCGCGGCCACACCTTCACGTCGGAGACCGACACGGAGGTGCTGGCGCACCTGGTGGGGGAGCACTACCAGGGGAAGCTGGCGGAGGCGGTGGCGGCGGCACTCCGGGAGGTCGAGGGCGCCTACGGCATCGCCGTCATCAGCGCGGCGGAGCCGGACGTGCTGGTGGCGGCCCGCCAGGGCTCGCCGCTCCTCGTGGGCGTGGGCGACCAGGAATGGTTCGTGGCGTCCGATGCCTCGGCCATCCTGTCCCACACCCGCTCGGTGGTGTACCTCGACGACGGCGAGATGGCCGTGCTCACCCGCGAAGGCTACTCCGTGCGCGACCTGGCGCTCTCGCGGATCAGCAAGCCGGTCAACCAGATCGACTGGGACCTGGCCACGATCGAGCGGGGCGGGTACGACCACTTCATGCTGAAGGAGATCTTCGAGCAGCCGGAGACCATCCGCAACACGATGCGGGGCCACCTGCTCGAGGAGCAGGGCACCGCGCGGCTCGACGGCCTCAACCTGACCGACGAGGAGCTCAAGAAGTTCGACCGGATCGTCATCACGGCGTGCGGCACCTCCTGGCACTCGGCCATCATCGGCGAGTACATGATCGAGGAGCTGGCCCGGGTGCCGGTCGAGGTCGAGTACGCCTCCGAGTTCCGCTACAAGAACCCGCTCGCCGACGAACGCACGCTGGTCATCGGCATCTCCCAGTCGGGCGAGACCGCTGACACCCTGGCCGCCATCCGCGAGGCCAAGCAGCGCGGCGCCCGGACCATCGGCCTGGTCAACGTGGTGGGCTCCACCATCGCGCGCGAGGTGCACGGCGGCACCTACCTCCACGCCGGGCCCGAGGTGGGCGTGGCGAGCACCAAGGCGTTCACCAGCCAGGTCACGGCGCTGGCGATGTTCGCGCTCCGGCTGGCGCGGCTCCGGAACATGAGCATCCTGCAGGGGCGCCAGTTCATCGAGGCGCTGCAGCGGGTGCCCGACCAGGTGGCGCGGATCCTCGACCGGGCGGCGGACGTCGAAAAGCTGGCGGCGCGCTTCGAGCATGCGGGGAATGCGCTCTACCTGGGCCGCGGCGTCAATTTCCCGGTGGCCCTCGAAGGGGCGCTCAAGCTGAAGGAGATCTCCTACATCCACGCCGAGGGGTATCCGGCGGCGGAGATGAAGCACGGGCCGATCGCGCTGATCGACGAGAACATGCCGGTGGTCTTCATTGCGCCCAAGGACGGGGTGCACCAGAAGATCGTGTCGAACATCGAGGAGGTGAAGGCACGGGGCGGGCGGGTCATCGCCATCGTGACCGAGGGCGACGAGGAGATCGCGCGGATCGCCGACGCCACCTTCCCGATCCCCGAGACGATCGACCTCCTGACGCCGCTCCTCACGATCGTCCCGCTGCAGCTCTTCGCGTACTACGTGGCGGTCAAGCGAGGGTGCAACGTGGACCAGCCGAGGAACCTGGCGAAGAGCGTCACGGTCGAATAGGACGTGAACGGTGAACGGCGAACGGTCAACGGGCGGCCCGAGGAGATTCCTTCGCGCCGCCCGTTCACTTTTTGCCGTTCACCGTTCAGCGGATCGACACCGTCTCCCCCACCTCGCGCCCGCTCACCCGCCACGCCTCGCTCCCTGCCACCGCCACGAATCGCCTGATCGGCTCGTCCATCGGCTCCCGGCTCAACCGGAACGTCTGGTGATGGATGGCCAGCACCCGCTCGGCGCCCATCATCCGCGCCATTTCCCACGCCTCCTCCGGGTCGGCGTGGTTGGCGATCCACGGGTCATAGGCGCCGATCGGCATCAGCGCCAGGTGCACCGGGCCGGACACCTTCCGGAAGGCGTCGGTCATCGCGGTGTCGCCGGCAAAGACCACCCGGCGCTGCCCGTGCTCCAGCAGGAACCCGGCGTAGCCACGGTGCCGGTCGGTGACCATCCGCGCCCCCCAGTGCTTCACCTCCAGGGCCCCGACCCGGATGCCCGCCACCTCCGCCGTCATCCCCCACTTGAGCTCGGTGCGGTGATGGAACCGCTTGAGCAGGTCGCCCAGGCCATGGGCCGACACCACGGGGACGTCGCGCGGGATGCGGCGCAGGGTGGGAAGGTCCAGGTGGTCGAAGTGGGCGTGCGACAGCAACACCAGGTCGGGGCGGGGAAGCTCCTCCACCCGGAGCGCGGGAAGCACGTGCCGTCGGGGGCCGACGGTGTGGCCGGCCACGCGGATCCCGACCTTCCGGCTCAGGACCGGGTCGGTGAGGATGAGCTTCCCCTCGACCTTGAGGAGCACGGTGGCGTGCCCCAGCCAGGCGGCGTGGATCCCGGTGTCGGGCCAGGCGGCAGGATCGGGGCGTCGGGGTGCCGGCCGGAGGGACACGCCCCGGTCGAGCTCGGCCATCTCCTTCCGGATCCTCGACGTGCGGCGCGCGGCCTCGAAGAGGTTGCGGACCTTCGTGAGCGTCATCGGGGGCGTTCCGGTGTGGCTATCTTGTTCCCGTCCATCATCTGGTCCTGGCCACGGGGGCGCGATGCGGGTGGTGCTGCAACGGGTGTCGAAGGCGGCGGTGACGATCGACGGGCGCATTTCCGGCGCCATCGGCCGGGGCTACTGCCTGCTCGTCGGCTACACCGCCGGCGACAACGAGTCCGTGAACGCCTGGATGGCGGAGAAGGTTTCCGGGCTCCGGCTCTTCGGCGATGCCGAGGGAAAGATGAACCTGGGGCCGGCCGAGGTGGAAGGCGGGCTCCTGGTGGTGTCACAATTCACGCTGTACGGGGACGCATCGAAGGGCCGGCGCCCGTCGTTCGTGGACGCGGCGCGCCCCGAGGTGGCCGAGCCGCTCTACCGGGACTTCGTCGCCAAGCTGCGGGCCACCGGCCTCCCGGTGGAGACCGGTGAGTTCGGCGCGATGATGCAGGTGGAGATCCACAACGACGGCCCCGTGACCCTGATCCTCGAGAAGACCGCGTGACCAAGGTGCTGACCCTCGCGTCGCAGTCGCCCCGCCGGAAGCAGCTCCTCGAGATGCTCGGCCTCCCGATCCTGGTGCAGCCGAGCGACGTGTACGAGAAGCCGCTGCCGAAGGAGGAGCCGCTGGCCTACTCCCGGCGCCTGGCGCGGGAGAAGGCCCAGGCCGGCACCGGCGAGTACGTGCTCGGCGCCGATACGATCGTCGTGCTCGATCATCATCTGCTGGAGAAGCCGGTCGACGATGCCGATGCCCTCCGGATGCTCCGGCTCCTGCAGGGGCGGACGCACGAGGTCATCACGTCGATCGCGCTCCTGGCCGGGGGCAGGCTCCACCAGGACACCGATGTCACGAAGGTGACGTTCCGCGCCGCCGGCGACGAATATCTGCGGGCCTACATCGCGACCGGGGAGCCGATGGACAAGGCCGGCGCGTACGGGATCCAGGGCTATGGCGCGGCGCTGGTGGAACGGGTGGAGGGAGATTTCTTCAGCGTGATGGGGCTGCCGGTGCGGCTGGTGCTCAAGGTGCTGGCGGAGGCGGGGTGGGAGTATCGGTTCGGAGGATAAAGCCGGGGGAAAGCGGGGGAAGGCAGGGGAAAGCGTAGGAAAGCGAGGGAAAGTAGAAGGCGGGCAGGAAGGCGAGAAAGAATAAAGGGGCTTCCTCTTTCACAGGGAGCCCCTCGTTCGCGCATTCTCGCTTTCGCGCCCACGTTCTACCTTCCCCCGCTTTCCAACGCTTTCCAACGCTTTCCAACGCTTTCCAACGCTTTCCTACGCTTTCCTACGCTTTCCCCCGCTTTCCTACGCTTTGACTCTCAGCACCGGCACCGCCTG
>DATIEF010000322.1:0-3855 GCA_035455865.1 Gemmatimonadales bacterium
GAGAGATCGGCTCGCCCGGGGCCTTCGCCGCGCTCGAGCGCGCGCTCGACGACGCCGACCGGGAGGTGCGCCTGTACTCGGTCCGCGTGCTGGGCGGGCGGGCGCACCGCGGGGCCTTGAAGACCGTCGAGTCGGTGGTGCTGGCCAAGACCGCCGAAGACCGTGACCTGACCGAGCGCCAGGCCTTCTTCGAGGCGTTCGCGCTCATCGCCGGGGCCGCCGCGCTCGCGCCGCTCACCGAACTGCTGCAGCCTTCCGGCGGGCTCTTCAAGCGGAAGGCGAGCCCCGACACCCGCGCCTGCGCGGTGGCCGCGATCGCCAAGATCAGGCACCCCGACGTGCGCGCCATCGTCCAGAAGGCCACGCAGGACAAGGAGGCCGTCGTGCGCAACGCCGCCAGCCGCGCCCTCCGCGAGGTGCCCGCGTGAGCGACGACGCGACCCCGCCCCGGCGCACGACGCCCTCCCCGCAGCGCGCGTCGGTGGCGGTCAGTTCCGCCGGCACCGGCAGCGGCGAGGCGGCCCTCCGCCACGGCGGGCGCGGGCTCCTGCTCCTGTTCTATTCCGCGCACCGGGCGCTCAAGCTCTACCCGGTCGAGAACGCGACGGTGCAGCGATCGCTCGACGACCTCCAGGCCGCGACGGTGGCGCTGCTCGAGACCGAGCACGAGATCGAGGTCCGCGTCGCCGGCGACTTCATCTTCGTCAACTCCACCCGGCTCCGGCTCGAACTTGACAACTACGCCTCGTTCAGCTCGATCCTCGGCATCTTCCGGGAGTTCGACGTCGGCGCGGTCCGGATCGACGAGGGGGTCGAGCGCCGCGAGTGGCAGGCGTTCCTGAGCCTCTTCCTGAGCCTCGCCGGCCGGCCCGCCGCGGCCGGCGGCGGCAAGTTCGAGGAGCTAACGGGCCGGATGGTCGGCGCGCAGGTGGAGCACATCCATCTCGAGACGGCGAGCGAGGCCGCCGAGGCGGCCGGCGACGCCGAGTCGCAGCGCTACGCGGCCAAGCGGACCTACTCGCAGGGCGTGGCCGTGACCCGCGAGGTGATGACCGGCGCG
Source organism: Gemmatimonadales bacterium (assembly GCA_035455865.1). Classification (GTDB taxonomy): domain Bacteria; phylum Gemmatimonadota; class Gemmatimonadetes; order Gemmatimonadales; family GWC2-71-9; genus CAMLHU01. The sequence goes on from DATIEF010000322.1 coordinate 1,061, forward strand.
CGGCTGGGCCGGGCGCCGAGCGTCAAGAAGATGAAGCGGGCGGTCCAGGCCGTGGTCGACCAGGTGCTCAACAACGAGACCTCGCTGGTCGGGCTCACCACCATCCGCGACTACGACGAGTACACCTTCACCCACTCGGTCAACGTCTGCATCTTTTCCGTGGCCATCGGGAAGCGCCTGGGCCTCTCCAAGCAGCAGCTGTACGACCTGGGCCTCGCCGCGCTGCTCCACGACGTGGGGAAGGCGCGGGTGCCGCTCGAGATCCTCAACAAGACCGGCGGCCTGACCGAGGACGAGTGGCGGGTCATGCAGTCCCACCCGTGGCTCGGGGTGCTGACCCTCTTCGGGCTCCGGGGCTACGGCGAGATCCCGTACCGGGCGGCCATCGTGGCGGCCGAGCACCATATGAAGACCGACCTGAGCGGCTACCCGCGCGTCATCCGCTCCCGGGAGCAGGGCACCTACTCGCGCCTGGTGGCCGTGGCCGACGGGTTCGATGCGGCCACCAGCCGCCGAAGCTACCAGACCGTGCCGATCCAGCCCGACCAGGTGCTCAAGGAGATGTGGGACAACCCGCGCCGCGGCTACGACCGCGTGATGGTCAAGGCGCTGATCAACCTGCTCGGCGTCTATCCGGTCGGCACGGTGGTGGTGCTCGACACCCTGGAGGTGGGGGTGGTGGCCGGGGCCAATCCCGACCCGACGCTCCTCAACCGGCCGCTGGTGCGGTTGGCGCTCGACGCCGATGGCGGTATCTATCCGCCGCCGGGCCAGCAGGTGGACCTCGGCGAGATCGACGAGGCCGGCCACTTCCGCCGGTCCATCGTCAAGGTGACCTCCCCCGACCGGTACGGACTCACTGTCGGCGACTACTTTGTCTGAAGCCACCCCGCTCTCCGGCGCCTGGGACCAACTCAGGCGCCGGCATCGCACTGCGTTCATCCCCTACCTCACCGCCGGCTACCCCGACCGGACCACGAGCCTCGCGGCCCTGCGGCTCGCGGCGGCGGCGGGGGACATCCTCGAGGTGGGGGTGCCCTTCAGCGACCCGCTCGCCGACGGACCGATCATCCAGCGCTCGAGCTTCGAGGCGCTGGCGGGCGGGATGACGCTGGCCGGCACCCTCGACCTCGTGTCCCGGCTCGATGCCGGCCGGCCCGTTGTCCTCTTCAGCTACCTGAACCCGGTGCTCCGCTACGGCGTCGAGCGGCTCCTGGCCGACGCCGCGGCCGCGGGCGTCTCGGGGCTCCTCCTGACCGATCTCCCCGCCGGCGGCGACGCCGCGGTGGAAGCGGCGGTGGCGGCGTCGTCGCTCGACCTGATCCGGCTGGTGGCGCCGACCTCGAGCGAGGCCCGCATCCGCGAGGCGGTCGCGGGGGCCCGCGGATTCATCTATCTCATCGGCCGGCTCGGCGTCACCGGTACCAGCGCCGCGCCGGCGGCCGACCTCTCCGCGAGCGTCGCGCGGGTCCGGGCGGCGACATCGTTGCCGGTGGCGGTCGGGTTCGGGGTGGCCACCGCCCAGCAGGCGGGCGTGGTGGCGCGCGCCGCGGACGGCGTGGTGGTCGGGAGCGCGCTGGTCGAGGCGCTGGGGCAGCAGGGCGTGGCCGGGCTCGAGCGGCTGCTCGGGGAGCTGCGCGGCGCCATCGACGGGGCGGCGGCGTGAGGATCCCGGTCGAGTCGGCGGTCCGCGGCTTCACCCGCACGCTCGCGGTGGCGGGCGTGGTGCTCCTGCCGGCGGTGCTGCTGGTGGACCGGGGGTGGCTGGCGCACCCCTGGGGGGCGGTGGCCCTCGGGGTCGCGGTGCTGGCGCTCCGCGCCTCGCCGATCCAGCTCAGCAAGTACTCCTACCTGACCCAGACCGGCGTGCCGGTGCTGGTCGGGGCGGTCCTGCTCGGCCCGGGGGCGGTCTCCATCGGGCTCGTGACCGGCGTGTTCCTGGCCGACTGGGCGCTCCACCGGAAGCACTGGCTCTTCAGCTGGATCAACGCGGGGCGGGAGCTCGCGGCGTTCGTGGCGGCGTTCGGGGTGCACGCCTTCGTGCGGCACATGACCGGCGCCGAACGGCTCTCCCTCGACTACCTCCCGGCCGCCATCACGCTCGTCATCGGGTACTTCTTCGCGGGGCGCGCGCTCTTCTACGGCACGCTCCTCCTCCGCGACAAGCTCGAGCTCGACGAGCGGCTGCTGATCCTCCGGTACGAGGTGGTGGCGTACCTGCTCACCGTCGCAGCCGCCGTCATCCTCGTCGGCGCGGTGCAGACCCTCGCGCCGATCGGCTGGATCACGGTCCTGGCCGTGCTCGCGGTGCTCGGCGTGCTCACCAAGAAGATCCTCGAGGAGGCCATCGGCGCGGAGGAGCTGAGCAAGGTCCACGCGCGCGAGAAGATCGTCACCAGCAACGTGAGCCTGCAGGAGTCGTGCACCCAGATCGAGGCGCTGGCGCATCGGCTCCTCGACTGGAGCGACTTCCGCATCTATCGCGTGGACCAGGGGTCGGCGGTGCTGACCTACCGCGGGGTGCGCGGCCGGCCGGGGCGGGGCGAGCCACCCATCGACTCGGTGACGCTCCGCGACGAGGCCATCGAGACCGGGAAACCGGTGCTGGTGACCGACGCGACCCGCGACCGACGGATCCGGGAGCCCTCCCCCAACGCGGCGAGCGTGCTCATCGTGCCGCTCCGCTTCGGCGAGGACACGGTCGGCACACTGGAGCTCGAGCACCACAAGCGGCACTCGTACGGCGCAAAGGAATCGGCGACCGTGCTGGCTTTCGCGGGGCAGCTCGCGACGGC
>DATIEF010000323.1:0-3728 GCA_035455865.1 Gemmatimonadales bacterium
CAGCGGCACCGGCCGGTCCCCCGCGCCGATGAGCGGCATCCAGCCACGCCGGGCCGCGGCCCACAGGCGCGGGATGAAGAGCCGGTCGCCGGCGCCGTACACCGGGCAGGGGCGGAGCACGATGGCCTCAAGTCCCTTTGCCGCCTCGCTCCAGACCATTCGTTCAGCCTCCCGCTTGGACTTCGCATACACGTTGGGCGCTGACAGTGGGGTCCACCGATGGTCCTCGGCCACCGAGGCGTCGGGCAGGCGGGAGACGTCGCCGTAGACGGCCACCGAGGAGAGGTGGATGAGCCGGATGCCCAGCGCCCGGGCCCGCGCCGCGGCGAGCCCGGTGCCGCCGACGTTGACCCGCGCAAAGGCGGCCCACCCCTCGCGCGAACTGAGCAGGGCGGCGGCGTGGATCACGGCGCTGATGCCGCCGACGCGCGCCCACGCCGTCGGGTCTTCGACGCTGCCTTGCAGGGGTCTTGCGCCCCGGGCGCTGACCACGGCCGCGCCTTCGGCCGTCCGCACCAGTGCGGTGCAGGCGAGCCCCTGCGACTTCAGCTGATCGAGGATGGCGAGGCCGACGAGGCCGGTGCCGCCCGTGAGCAGGATCACGGGTTCAGTGCGGCCACCGGAACGGGAAGGGCAATGACACGGGCGGGCGCCCCGCCGGCCGAGACCACTTCGTCGTTCTGGACCTCCCGTCGGATCGGCGCGAGGCCGATGCGGCGGGCGCCGACCACGACCGTGGAGCGGACGGTCCCGACCTCGCGTCCGAGGTGCTGGATGGACCGGTCGGCCAGCGGGTCCGACCCGTCCCAGACGACGGCCCGCAGCTCCCGGTTGGGGTGGCCGCGGAAGTGGACGCGCGCCACGGTCTCCTGGCCGGTATAGCACCCCTTGGTGTAGCTCACGCCGCCGATCTCGTCGAACCGGACCTCCTGCGGCAGCGTCTTCTCGTCGATCTCGAGCCCGAGCGCCGGCCAGCCGGCCAGGATCCGGGCGGCGGTGGCCTGGGCCTCGCTCCCGGCCTCGACGCCCTGCGCCCGCAACGCCGAGTCGAGCGCCCCGACCTCCGTCATCGGCCCGACGAGGAGCCAGCGGAACGGGGCGCCCGGCTGGGCGTGTGCCACGATGCACGGTCCGGCGTGGGTCAGTCGTCCCGGCGCGGGGACCTCCCGTCCGGCGAGCACCGCCGTGAGCGGCACGTCGGATCCGGCGCCGAACAGCATCACGGCGCGGTGGGTGGAGGAGAGGTCGGTGCTCCGCGCGAGGCGGGGCGGGAGGGTCCGATGGAGGATCTCAGCGGCGGCGGCGTGCCCGGCCGCGGGCACGACGAGCGTGAACCCGTCGGCGGTCCGGAGCGCCCAGAGGTCGGTGACTATCATCCCCTTGGGCGTGAGGAGCGCGCCGTACGTGATGGAGTCCGGTCCTGGCTTGGCGACGTCGTTGGTGAGGAGCCCCTGGAGGCACTCGACCGCGCCGGCGCCGCTCAGGTCGATCACCGCGGCGGCCATCGGGACCAGCACCGCGCGGTCCTGCACCGCCGCGAGCTGGGTCGCGTCGACCGCCGGTCCGGCCTCGAGCGGGGTGGGTTCTGCCATGGGATGCAATCTAACGGTAGGCTCCGGCGGCCTGATACGAGGCGTCGAGCAACTCGACCGGATGCACCGCCCGGGCCGGCACGCCGGCCACGGCGAGTCCCGCTCCGACCTGCATCAGGCACCCGGGGTTGCCGGTCGCGACGAGATCGGGCACGGCGCGCCGGATCCCTTCGACCTTGGCGTCGAGCACCGCGCGAGACATCCCCGGTTCCAGCAGTGAATAGATCCCCGCGCTTCCGCAGCAGCGATCGGACCCCGGGGCGAGCGTGACCTCGAGGCCCGGGATGGCGGCGAGCACCGTGAGCACCTGTTGCTGGACGTGCTGCGCGTGCTGGAGGTGGCAGGGGGCGTCGTAGGCCACCCGCCGCTCGATCGCCGCGCCGGCCCGCGGCCCGTCGGCGGCCAGCACCTCGGTGACGTCCCGCACTCGCGCCGCGAAGCGTTCCGCTTCCGGCGTGCCCAGGAGGTGGCCGTAGTCCTTGAGGAGGGCGCCGCAGCCGGCGCTGTTGACGACGATGACCGCATCGGAGCCCGCGAATGCCCGCACGTTCCCTTCGGCCAGCCGTCGCGCGCCGTCGAGGTCGCCCGCGTGGGCGTGCAGGGCGCCGCAACACCGCTGCCCCCGGGCCGGCACCAACGAGTGCCCGTTCGCGTTCAGCACTCGCGCGGTGGCGTCGTTCACGTGATCGAACAGCGTCGACATCACGCACCCCATGAACAGCTGGGCCGGTGCGCCCGCTCCGGCGGCGGAGGACCGCTGCATCACGCGACGTGGTCCGTGGCCCGGGTCCACGTCGGACCGGCGGGTCGCCGCCAGTGACGCAAAGCTGAATCCGATCCGGCCCTTCCCGGATAGCGCCCGGGCCAGGCCCACGTTCCGCGCCCAGCACGCCGCCGTGAGGAGCGGCCGCCAGAGCCACCGATGGCGGAAGACCCGGAGCACGACACGCGCGAGGAGCGGGATGCCATTCCGCCCGGCGAGCCACGCGCGGGTGGCCTCGAGGCCCCTCCCGTACGCCACGCCCGACGGGCACGCCGGCTCGCACCCGCGGCAGCCGAGGCAATGGTCCAGGTGCTCGGTGACCGCGGGGTCGTCGGGCTCGAGCTCCCCCTGGGCCAGCGCGCGCATCAGGACGATCCGCCCGCGAGGGCTGTCGGCCTCGTCGCCGGTGGCGAGGTACGTGGGACAGGCGGGGAGGCAGAATCCGCAGTGCACGCACGGGTCGAGCGCGGGGCTCACCGAGAGCGGGGCCGGGCGCTCAGGCATCTTCGCCTTCCAATGTCACGACGAAGGTGCCATCCGGGTCGAACGTGTCGCGGAGGCGCCCCACGATCGGCCCGACGCCTTCCCGGTACGCCCCGAAATGTCCGGCCTCCCGCCGGAGCGCCCACGGGGCCCGTTCGAGCGTGAGCGGGACCTCGCGCGAGGCGGCCACGGCGCGGACCCGCTTGACGGATGCGGCGGGCGCATCGCCGCTCCAGCGCACCTGCCCGGTGGTGGCGCCGACGGTGATGAGCCCCGCGTCCAGCACCTCGTCGAGGAGGTCGAGGGTCTCATCGAGGCCGTCGGGGAGCGCGCCGAGGCGCAGGGTCACGGCGCCGCCCAGGGGAGCCCGCGCCGCCATCGTCCACCAGGCGTGCGCCTGCTCGACGGCGAGCGTCCGCCACTCGAGGCCGGTCGCTGCGGCGAGTGCGGTGGACTCCGCGGCCACGCCCTCGGCCGGCCCGACCAGGCGCGCCGCCAGCTGCCACTCCCGTTCCGCCACCACGGCCGGCGCGCACAGCTCGAGCGCCGCGACAGATACTCCGGCCTCGATGGCCGAGCGGCCCGCCCGGGTCAGGCGGTCGCGGTCGCCGGGGGCCACCAGCGTCACGTCCTGTTCCGGGCGCGCGCGGAGCCGCAGGTGGAGTTCGGTGAGCATGCCGAACCCCCCGAAGCCGCCGACCTGCAGCTTGGTGAGGTCGTAGCCGGCCACGTTCTTGACCACCCGCCCCCCCGCTTCGACCACCTTGCCGTCACCGGTCACGAAGGTGCAGCCGAGGACGTGGTCGCGGACGGTGCCGGCGCCGGCGCGGAGCGGGCCGGTCGTGGCCGTGGCGACGATCGACCCGACGCTCCGGTCGGGGCGTCCGGGA
>DATIEF010000324.1:0-9445 GCA_035455865.1 Gemmatimonadales bacterium
TACGCCTTCCCGGCGCGCAGCAGGTAATCGGCCTTGAGGTACGGCAGGCCGGCGAGCTTGCTGGCCGAGAGATACGCAGCCCCCGCATCCGCGGCGTGGCCGGAGCTCTCGAGCGCTGCGCCGAGCAGGCCGTTGGCCGGCACAGCGTATTGCGGGTCAGGGTTGCCGGCCAGGAAACTCCGCAGGTTGACCGCAGCCAACTCGTACTGGCCGTTGATCATCCGGACCTGGTTGAGCGCAATGACCGCCTGGTCGGCGGCGTCGGTGCCCTTGTACCGCTCGATGATCTGCTGGAACTGGCCGGCCGCCGCGGACAGGTTGTTCGCCTCGGCGGTGCTCCGCGCCAGATCGAGCGCCGCCGCTGCCGCCGCGGACTTCCGGGCCTGCCAGCTCCAGCCGAACCACCCCAGCGCGCCCACCGCCACCACGGCCACCGCGACCTGGGTCACCCGCTGCTGATGCCGCCTGATCCACTCCGCCGGATCGTCACTGAAACTGGGATTGCTCTGCGCCATTATGTGTGGTCGGGTCAAGGGTTGGCGTGCGGGCCCCGGTGGACCGATGGTGCCCCCGGCGCGATTCGAACGCGCGGCCTACAGTTTAGGAAACTGCCGCTCTATCCAACTGAGCTACGGGGGCTAAACACTGAAGACTAATGGGGTTAACCAACTCCCGTCAACCCGCGGCGATCACCAGATCCATGGCACTCACGCCCACCATCGAACGACGACCAAGAGCACAGTGCAATCGCAATGCCTGCGCAATAACTACCTAATATCAAATGACTTAGGCATGTCTAGCTCATCCGAAATCTCTGCCTTATCCACAGAATCGACCCTGGCGAACTCGGGTCCCTGGGCCAGCGCCTGTTCGAGCTCACCGAGCGCCTCGGCCTTGCCCGCAGCGACCACCTCCACGGACCCGTCCGGGAGATTGCAGGCGTAGCCCCTGAGCCCGAGTGACGTCGCACGTCGGGCGACGAACCACCGGAAGCCCACGCCCTGCACCTTCCCGTGGACGCGGAAGCGGACGGCGCCGGCCACGGCTCAGCGCGTCCCCTGCCCCGGACCATCGGCGCGGCGGCGCCGTCGATGCCAGAGCACGTACCCGCCCAGGACGACCAGGATCCCGGGCAGCACTCGATAGAGCAGCCAATGGTGGGCCTGGCTGGTGAACGCCTGGTCTACGGCGGCCGAGAGCTCCCCGGAATGCTGGCCCACGACCCACCCGATCCAGGTCAGGATGGCGCACCAGGTCCCCGCGCCGAGCACGGTGAAGAGCGCGAACCGCCCCAGCCGCATCCGCGCCACGCCGGCGGGGATGGAGATAAGGTGGCGGACCACCGGCACGAACCGCCCGAGGAACGTGCCGATCTCCCCGTGGCGCAGGAAGAACCGTTCGCTGCGATCGAGGTGTGCCTCGGAGATGAGCAGGTATTTCCCGTACCGCCGCAGCAGCGGCTCCCCGATCCACGCCGCAAGGCCGTAGTTGGCCAGCGCTCCGAGCAGGCCGCCGACGGTCCCCGCCACCACCACCCAGACGGGGTCCATATGGCCCTTCGCCGCGAGGTACCCCGCGGGGGCCATCACCAGCTCGCTCGGCACCGGCACGATGGATGACTCCAGCGCCATCAGGGCCACGATGCCGGGATACCCGAGCCGGGACAGGCCGTCGAGCAGGGACTGGACCAGCGAGGCCATCATGGGTGGCTCATTCCTTGAATCCGTGTTGTCCGAGGAGCGGCACGAACCGCACGTCGCTCACCGCGGTGGTCACGACCCCGTCGGGGCCGCGTCGAAGCACGGTGAGCTGCTGCACGTCGCGCTCGCCGAGGGGGATGACCAGGCGTCCGCCGGGGGCGAGCTGCTCGATCAGGGGCTCGGGGACGACCGGGCTGGCGGCGGCCACGAGGATCACGTCGAATGGGGCCAGCGGGCGCCAGCCGAGTGTGCCATCGCCGACGACGACGGTGACGTTGCGGATGCCGGCCGCTGAGAGTGCCGCGCGCGCGGTGGTGGCCAGGGGCGCCAGCCGCTCCACGCTCAGGACCGCGTCGGCCACGAAGGAGAGGAGGGCCGCCTGGTATCCGCTCCCGGTGCCGACTTCGAGCACCCGCTCCCGTCCGGCGAACTCCGCGAGCTCCAGTGAACGCGCCTGTACCCACGGCTGGGAGATGGTCTGTCCGCCGCCGATCGGGAGCGCCTCGTCCTCGTAGGCCCGGTGCCGCAGGCTCTCGGGCACGAAGAGATGCCGAGGCGCGTGGGCGACGGCGCGGAGCACGGCAAGGTCGCGGATCCCCTTCCCGCGGAGGCTCTCGACCAGGCGGGCGCGGTAGCCGCCGAAGCTGTCGCCCTCCCCTACCCCTCGAACGACCATCCGCGCCCGGTATCGATGAGCTTGTAGGTGGTGAGGTCCATGTGGAGCGGGGTGATGGAGATGTACCCGTCCCGGACGGCCTCGTGGTCGGAGTCGGCGCCGCCGGTCCAGGTGATGGTGCCGCCGCCGATCCAGAAGATCTCCCGCCCCCACGGGTCCTGCATCCGGGTGAGCGACTCCGAGAAGTAGCGGCTGCCGAGCCGCGTGACCCGGAATCCGCGCACCTCGGTGGCGGCCACCGGCGGCAGGTTGACGTTGAGCAGGGTGTCGGGCGGGTACTCCCGGACGGCCACGATCTGTTTGACGAGCCGCGTGAGGAGCGGGCCATAGGACCGCATCGTGGCGGGGTCGTGGCCGGCGAAGGAGATGGCCACCCCGGGTACCCCGAGCGTCACCGCCTCCATCGCCGCGGCCACGGTCCCAGAATAGAGGACGTCCTCGCCCATGTTGGGCCCATGATTGATGCCCGAGAAGACGAACGCCGGCCGATCGGGCATCAGCGCGCCGAGCGCGAGCAGGACGCAGTCGGTCGGCGTGCCGTCGACCTGGAACGCGCCATCGGGGCGGCGCGCCGGCCGTACCGGCCGGTGGAGCGTGAGCGAATGCGAGGTGCCCGACTGCTCCCGGTCCGGGGCCACGACCGTCACCTGGGCCACCGAGCGGCACGCCTCGGCCAGGAGCTCCAGGCCCGGGGCCAGGATGCCGTCGTCGTTGCTCACCAGGATGTGCATTGGGGGAAGATAGGCGGGCCGCGGTCACCGCGGAAATGCGGCTGCGATGGGCTGGTCAGCCCTCGGGCGGGGCGGGCCGGGATGCGGGCTTGCGGCCTTCGAGGACCGCGAGCAGTTCCTCGAGCGTGAGGCGGAGGTCGATGACCGTCTCGGCCGCGATCGCCTTCCGCGCGGCTCCTCGGAGCTCGCCGCTGCGGCGGTAATGGTCGATCCGCTGACGCGCGCCCTCGATGGTGTACTTCTCGGTGTAGAGCAGGTGTTTCACCAGCATGATGAGCTCGACCTCCCGGCTCTTGTACACCCGGTTGCCGGAGCGGTTCTTGGCCGGATTGAGGAAGCGGAACTGGCTCTCCCAGTACCGGAGCACGTGCGGCTTCAGGTCGGTGAGGGCGCACACCTCGCCGATCGAGAAGAACTCCTGCACCGGGCGGGGCGCCGTCACTGCCACCCCTCCGCCTTGAGCGAGCGGTCCATCAGTTCCGCCACCGCCTTCCGGGCATCCTGCCCTTCGTACAGGATCCGTTGCACCTGGGCGCAGATCGGGAGGTCCACGCCGTGGCGCGCCGCCAATGCCACCGCCACGCGCGAGGTCTCGGCGCCTTCGGCCACCGTGCGATGGCCGGCGCGCCACTCGTCCAGCGTCTTTCCCTCCGCTACCGCCAGGCCCAGCGAGCGATTGCGGCTGAGGCTCCCGGTCGTGGTGAGCACCAGGTCGCCCATGCCGGCGAGCCCGGCGAAGGTGAGCGGGTCGGCGCCCATCGCCTGACCGAGCCGGGCGATCTCCGCCAGTCCGCGAGTGATGAGCGCGGCCCGCGTGTTGTGCCCGAGCCCGAGACCCTCGAGGATCCCCGCGGCGATGGCGATCACGTTCTTGAGCGCGCCGCCCAGCTGGACGCCGACGACGTCGTGGTGCGCGTAGACCCGGAACTCCCGCGTCGAGAAGGCGTCCTGGGTCTCGCGCGCCGCGCCGGCGTCGGCGCTTGCCGCCACCACCGCGGTGGGCTGGCGGGCGTACACCTCCTCGGCAAAGCTCGGGCCCGACAGCGCCACGATGCGGGCGCGTGGGAGGACCTCCCCGGCCACGGAGCTCAGCAATGCCATCGTCCCCGCCTCGAGCCCCTTGGTGGCGATCACCACCAGCGCCCCGGGCGCCACCGCCGGCGCCAGGCCGGTCAGTACCGGCCGGAAGACGTGACTCGGCACGGCGATCACCACGATCGCGGCGCCGCGCACCGCGGCCGGCGCATCGCCGGTGGCGGTCAGGGCGGGGGTCAGGGGATGCCCGGCCAGGTAGAGAGGGTTCTGGTGCCGGGCGTTGATCGAGTCCACCACTTCGGGCTCGAAGGCCCAGAGCCGGACCGTGTGCCCCTTCCGCGCCAGCAGGTCGGCCAGCGCAGTGCCCCAGTTCCCCGCCCCGAGCACGGCCACCGTCGTCACGGCCGGGCGCCTGCCGCTCGGCCACGCCGGAACCGATTCTCGGTCCCGCTGCGGAGTCGCCGAATGTTGGCCCGGTGGAACCAGATGATCGCAGCGGCCAGGATCAGGTGCACCCAGGCATACGGGCGCTGGTCCGGCTGCAGCACATAGACGGCGCCCGGGTAGACCGCGGCCCCGATGATCGAACCGAGCGACACGTACCCGGTGAGGTACACCACCGCCAGCCAAGCGCCGAACGCCACGGCGACGGCCCAGGGTGCGACGGCGAGGATCACGCCGGCACCGGTCGCGACGCCCTTGCCCCCCTTGAAGCCGACGAACACCGAGAAGACGTGCCCCAGCACCGCGGTGATGCCGCAGGCGAGCGGGAAGAGGGCGGCGGCGGGGCCGAGCGGGCCGAAGACCAAGACCGGCACCGCACCCTTGGCCACGTCGAAGAGGCCGACCGGAATGGCAAAGCGCCACCCGAGGACCCGATAAAGGTTGGTGGCGCCAAGGTTCCGGCTGCCGTGCTCGCGGAGGTCGATGCCGCGGAAGACCCGCCCCACGAGGTAGCTGGTGGGAATGGCGCCGACGAGATACGAAGCCAACAGCGCCACCACCACTCGGAGCATCAGCGTCTCCCGTCGCCCTGCGCCTTGATGTGCTGCCGGGCACCGCGGGCCGTGTACTTGAGGCGCACCGGGCATCCGGCGAATCCCCACGCGGCCCGGAACCCGTGCAGCAGGTACCGAGTATACGACTCCGCCACGTCGTCCGGGCGGTTCGAAACGATCGCGAAGGCCGGCGGTTCGGTCCCGATCTGCGAGGCGTAGAGGAGCTTGACCTCGTCGCCCTGCTTCTGGGGCGGCGCCGCCCGCTGGACCAGCTCACCCAGCACCCGGTTCACTTCCGCCGTCGGGACCCGCCGGGACCTTGCCTCCGCCACCGTCAGCACCTGGTCGAGCAAGGTGCGGACCCGCTGACCGGTCAGTGCCGAGACGTAGACGAACGGCACGTCGGCCAGGAACGGGGCCTTCTCCGCCAGCTCCTGCTCGCCCCGGTGGGCGGTATTGGCGTCCTTCTCCTCGATCAGATCCCACTTGTTGACCACGATGATCAGGCCGGCCCCGTGATCCCACGCCTCGGTGGCGATCCGCAGATCCTGCGTGTGGAGCCCGGCCGCCGCGTCCACCACCAGCAGGCAGACCTGCGCCCGCTCGATCGCGCGGTCGGTGCGGAGCCTGGAATAGAACTCGATATCATCTTCTACTTTAGATCTGCGCCGTAACCCCGCAGTGTCTATGAAGTTGAGTGTCTTGCCGTGGTAGCGCAAGGGGGTGTCGATCGCGTCCCGGGTCGTCCCCGCCACCGGCGAGACCACCAGGCGGTCATCGCCCAGCAGCCGGTTGGCCAGCGAGGACTTTCCCACATTGGGCCGGCCGACGATCGCGACGTCGACCATCGGCTCCCCTTCGTGCTCTGCCCGGGGCGGGAGCGCTTCCACCACCCGGTCCAGGAGGTCGCCGGTCTGGCTCCCCACCGCGGCCGAGACCGGGAGCGGGTCGCCCATGCCGAGCTCATAGAAGCTCAGGTGGTCGTTCCCGTGACGCTGGTGGTCGTCGAGCTTGTTCACCGCCAGCAGGACGGGGCGCCCCACCGAGCGGAGGCGGTCGGCGATGGCGGCATCTGCGGGGTGCGGACCCGCCTTTCCATCGACCACGAGGAGGATGAGATCCGCCTCGGCGATGGCGAACTCCACCTGCCGGCGGATGGCCTGATCCATCGCGTCCACCGCATCGGGGACGAGGCCGCCGGTGTCGACCAGCCAGAAAGAACGCCCTCCCCATTCCACCACTCCGAAGTGGCGGTCCCGGGTGGTGCCGGGCACGTCGGACACGATCGCTTTCCGACCCCCGACCAGCCGGTTGAAGAGGGTCGACTTGCCGACGTTGGGCCGGCCGACGATGGCAACGGTGGGCTGGCTCATGCGGGAAGGGGCGCCTCCAGCGCGTCGATGAACGTCTTCGACGGGCGCACTTCGCACGGCACCCCCGCCTGCAGCAGGTCGAATGGCATGTCGTCCATGAAGAGTCCGTCGTCGTTCAGGGACTCGCCGGGGATGAGGGCAAGGTCGAAGTCGCGCCGACCCGCGAGGGCCTGCTGGAACGCCACCCCGGGCAGGAGACCGGCCGTGGTGACGCTCGCGCCGAAGAGCGGGTTGGAGAGGACGACCAGCTCGAAGTCGGCGCCGGTGGCCGCCGAGAGCGGCGCCAGGACCTGGGGCATCAACGGGCCCATCGAGGCGCCGGTGCAGACCGCGATGCGCTTCCCCTGCCACCCGGCGCTCCCGAGTGCGGTGGCACCCTCGGCGATCTCCCGCTGCAGCCACCGGACCGCGCCCACCCCGTTCTCCACCTGGTCGAACGTCCCATAGACCTCCGCCGGCGGGAGGGGCACCCCTGCGCGCAGGTAGAGCTCGTCGGCGCCGTAGCACCAGGTGTCCCCCCGCTCGGCGCGGGCGCGGGCGCCGAAGCGGTCGACGATGACCACCATCGCGCGGCACTCGTCGACCGTCGACTCGCGGACCTTGTGATGGCCACTGTACTCGGTGAGCCCCACCGGCACCACGGACACGCTCAGGATGTCCGGGCCGAACTCCCACAGGTCGGTGAGCGAGGCGACGAGGACCTCCCCATCGTTGATGCCGGGTTGGACCACGATCTGGGTGTGGAACTGGATCCCCGCCGACTGCAGGTCACGGAGCTGGGGCAGGATGTCGGGTGCGGCGGGGTTCCGGAGGAGGCGCCGGCGCATGGAGGGCTCGGTCGCATGCACCGAGACGTAGAGCGGCGAGAGCCGGTATTCCTTGATCCGCGCGACGTCCCACGGCTTCAGGTTGGTGAGCGTCGCGAAGTTGCCGTAACGGAAGGAGAGCCGATAGTCGTCGTCGCGGATGTAGAGGACCTCCCGCAATCCCTCCGGGAGCCCCTCGACGAAGCAGAAGTCGCAGCGATTGGCGCAGCGGCGGATCCGCACCGCCTCGACCGCGACGCCCAGCGGCAGCTCCTCAGGGCGCTCGACGTCGAATTCGATCTCTTCGCCGTCCGGGTGCCGGACGTGGAGCAGGAACTGGTCGGCGGCGGCCAGGAACTCCCAGTCGAGGAAGTCGTGAAGGTCACGCCCGTCGATGGTGAGCAGCTCGGTCCCCGGACGGAGGCCTAACGCCTCGCCCAGCGACCCGGGTGCCACCGCCGTGACCTTGACCATCCCGCACCGTCCAGAGCTGCAATGCCGACCCAGCGGTCCGCGCGACCGTCCGGGAACCCAACAAGATGGCGGAATGGCGACTCAAGTTCAAGTCCCACATCGACTTCCACGTTCGGCGGTGCTGCCGCACCGGAAACAACGCGGGGCCCCGACGTGGGGCCCCGCGTGAAGGGCGATCAGAGCGGGAGACGGGGTTCGAACCCGCGACCCTCAGCTTGGGAAGCTGATGCTCTACCAACTGAGCTACTCCCGCAACTCGGGGCGGAACTTGACGGCGGTTCCACCCCAAGTCAAGCGCCCCGCGGGTCAGGCCTTCCGATACCGCCAGCCCTTGATCCCCTTCCCGCTCGCCGACACCGTGACGTCCTGCCGGGCGTCAGGCGCGAGGGCCGGGGCCACAGCGGCCTGGCTGGCCACCACGGCGCCCGAGCCATCGAGGAACTCGACCACGATCGGTACCGCCGCCGGCTTGAGGGGGTTGCCTCGGACGTCCGCCCCGGGGCGACCTTTGGCCGAAAGCTTGAGCGTGGCCCCGGAATCGGTCGGCATGAACGCCACCGACTCGAGGCTCACCGTCATGCCAAGGAGCCTGTTGAACGCCTCGAAGGTCTTCGGCTTCTGCTTCTGCTTGTCCTCGGCCTTCTTGTAGCCGTTGGCCAGGAGCTTCACGCCGTCGTAATTCAGGGGCTCGAGCGCCACCAACTGCTCCGCGGCCGCGATCAGGGCCGCGGTCGAGTCGAGCGCGAAATAGGAGTTGGCCAGGTTCTCCAGCGCATCGTGCCGGGTCGGGTCCGCCGCCATCACCTTGCGGAAGGTGGCGGCCGCGTCGGCGTACTTCTTGTCGTTGAACTGTGCCACACCGAGGTCGAAGAGCTGGTCCGGCGTCACGGTACCGGAGGCCTGGGCCTGCTTGAGGAGCTGGTCGTCGAGCGCCTTGGCGCTGTCGGGCATCCCGGCCGCACGGAAGGAGATCGACAGGTTCTTGATGGCGTCCTGGTCGTTCGGATTCGCGTCGACCGCCACCCGGAAGGCGTGCACGGCATCCGTGAATCGTTGAGCGTTGTAGTACATCAAACCGAGCGTATACCCGGAGTTCCCCCGGATCTGCTTGTTGACCGGAGTGGAGTCCTTGGCGAAGGAAATGGCCCTCTCGTAGTAAACGAGCGCGCTGTCATCCTGCTTCTGCCCCCGGAAGATCTCCGCCATCTGGTAGTTCACGAACGGCTTGGTCGAGTCGATCCTGGTGGCCGCCCGGAAGAGGTACATCGCCGAATCGAGCTTGCCGGCGCTCTGGAAGTCGTTCGCCGGGATCGCGAGGAGCCGTACGGCCTCGGAACGGACACGAGCGACCTCGGCCGTACACGAGGCCTGCATGGTGGAGGCCTTGGTGAGCGACGAGTCCGCCCCGGCGACATCACCGGTCAGCAGGTCGATCCGCCCCAGGTAGAACCATGCCGCGGGGTTGGACCCCTGGCCGCTCTGTGAGATGGCCTGCAACAGCACCCGTTGACCGTCGCGCAGCGAGCGGGCCCGGTTCTCCGGTGCGATACCGCTCTTGTTCGCAGTCGCAAGGTAGGTCGCGCCGCTGCTCACGAGGAAATGACCGGGGCTCAGCTTGCACTGCTTGTCCTGTGGTGAGCCGTCCCCCTGGG
>DATIEF010000325.1:0-5273 GCA_035455865.1 Gemmatimonadales bacterium
ACCCCACAATGGCGACCTTTGGCCCCGCGTCCACCGTCTTGCGCTTCGTGCCCATCAGTTGTGCTCCTCTTGGGAGAGTGATTGACGGGCGTCTCGCGCCCTGCCTGCGGGAACGGCTTAGCTCGTGGCCACCGTCGCGGCGTTCGGCGCGGGCAGCATCGCCCACCGGCTGGACGACAGGCCGATGAGGGTGATGCTCTGGTCGGCGCGCGTGAACCGGAGCGTGTCCTTCGTGGTCCCGGAGCCGGCCGAGCTGAACACGCTGGCCGCGCCGAGCCCCACGCGGGCGACGAGGCCCGTGGTGGCGTTGGTGCAGATGATGGTCTTGACGACGCCCTTGGTCGGCAGGGCGAGCGTGTAGGTCTTGAGCGCCGCCGTGCTGGTGATCGTCGAGACGCCGTAGTTCGCCATCGTGGTGCCGGTGGTCGCGGCGGTGATGGGGACGCACGCCTCGCCGGAGAACAGGATGGGCGAGGGGAACTTGAGGAATCCCATGCTAGTGCTCCCGGCGCGCCCGGCGCCCGGTGGGACGCGCGACTGGCGCGGTCGGTGACGAAGGGGTGACCTCGGCCTGGACGGGCGAGGCCGTCTGCCGCGCCCGCAATTCGGCACGGCTGGGGGCGAGGTCGGGCGAGCGGACGAACCGCTGGCGCACCATCGCGCGCCGGTTCTGTTCCGGGGTGGCCAGCCATTCCGCCTCGGGAATGACGGTGCCGGGGCGATAGTCGACGCCCCGGAGCCGGAACTCCTTGCTCGCGGTGAGCATTACGACACCACCGCCGTGAAGAAGGCGCCGAGCGGGGCCGACACGAGCTTGTGGTCGTACCACATCTCGGCCTCGATGCGGTCGGACTCGTTGCGCTCCAGCCGGAACCGCTTGATGCGCATCCCGGTCGAGCCGTCCGCGCCTTCCATCCCGCCCCACACGAACGAGTACCCGGCAGCCGGGGTCATCAGGCCGGGGTTCTGGGGCACGACGAACAGGCCCGCCGACTTCTGGTCGGCGATGAAGGACGCCGAGAGCGTCTTGCCCTCGATGGCGGTGTTCTGGACGCCGCGCGCGACGTACACGCGGTCGACGCCGAACAGCTCGGCGAGGATCTGCTCGGTGGCCATCGCCGGGGCGCCGGCCGTCTGGCCGTACTTGATCCGGTCGATGACATCCGGGTGGTCGAGCAGGTTGTCGAACGTCTTGGCGCCGAGGACGAGCGCGTTGGCGACCTGCCCGGTGTTCTGGAGGATGGCCCGCTTCTGCGCCCGGATGTCCTGAATCGGGGTCGAGGCGTTGTCGTCCCACTTGACGGACGGGGTGATGTCCGACCCGGTGCTGGAGCCGGTCCAGATGCCGGTGGTGAAGAAGTTGGTCACCCAGCGCGACTCGGCCTGGATGAGCATCTGCTGCGCCAGGTACTCCGTCGCCTCGCGGTCGAGGTCGATGGGGGCCGAGGCGTTCCGGCGGGTGGGGTCGTCGATGTCCTTGTGGAGCGCGTCGCGCTTGCAGGTATAGGTGTTCGTCAGGTCGATGGTGTAGCCCGAGCCCGCCGACTCCGCGCCCGGCGCGCGCTGCTGCACGTCGTTCCGCATGAAGGCATCACGGGGGTAGACCGTGAAGATGTCCGAGGCGAACTGCACCGGGACGCGCGGAAAGACGTTGAACGCGAGGAAGTTCTCCGCGCGCTGAAGGAACGCCACCGAGATGTTCGTAAGTGGCGCATTAACGTGGACTTGGGTGAGCGTCGGCTGTGACATGGGTCAGTCCTTTCTTAGTTCTGGCCCGAGGAGCCAGCGCCCTCGAAGGTGAGCTGGATGGTGATGATGCCGGACGAGTTGGTGGTGAGCGCCGAGAGCGCGCGGCCGATGACATACTGGCCGACGCCGGTCGACTTCTGCCCGAGCCCGACCGAGGAGCTGATGATGGCCGACCCGACCACGATGCCGAGGTGCGCCGAAGAGCAGCGCAGCTTGGTGATGCCGAGCGTCATGACCTGCCCGGCGGTGCCGCTGGACGGGGTGTCCTGCAACACGCCGATGGCGTGCGCGCCCTTCGTGGCGACCTTCTTGAACGACGTGCCGTTCGTCGAGGTCACGAACACGAACTGCTGCTTGCTGGACGAGAAGTTGGCCGACGCGGTGAGCGGGCCAATGAGCTGGAGCGGAGCTTCCCAGGCCATTTAGCGGCCCTCCTTCTGGGTCTCGGTGTAGAGCGCCTTCGCCACCGGGTCGCTCTTGGTGAGGTCGGCGAACACCATGGCGTAGGTGTCCTTCCCGTTCCGCTTGGCCACTTCCTGCTTCACGAGCTGGTCGAGCTTCTCGGTCGCGGTGCTGGCGCCGTTCGGGGCATCCGAGCCCTTCTCGGAGAACAGAGGGCCGGAGGCAATCCGCGCGTCGGCCGCCTTGAGGACGGCCACCAGCTTGTCGTAGGTCTCGACCGGGAGCACCCGCTTGGCCACCCGGACGACTTCGGCGAGGTCATCGACGGCCGCGACGTGCTTCACGCTCTTGGCCACCTCGATGGCGTCGGCCCGCTCCTGCCGGTCGCGCATCTTCTCGATGACCTCGGCGGCGGCCTTGGCCGCGTCCTCGGCATCCTTGAGGCGCTTGGCGATGTCGGCGTTCGCCGCCTCGGCGTCCTTGAGCCGCTTCTCCAGCTCCACATTCACTTCGGGGGCCGGGGTCGCCGGCGTGGTCTCGGGCATCGGTGTCTCCTTGCGCTTGAACAACGTGATCCGGGCGCCCTCGTTGGCCCCGTCATCCACGAAATCGATTCGGTCGAGCTTCAGGTTCTTGAGCGTCGTCGCCATCAGTCCTCCACCGGCACGCGGTCGGCGGTGCCCTGGATGCTGAACGCCTTGTACGTCCCGGCCTTCACCTTGGCAAACACGGCATCCGACACCTTGGCGCCGATCCAGAGGCCGGTCGGCATCGCCTTCGCCACGTCGGCGGGGAAGCCCATCGCCTCGTACTTGGCCGGGCTCGCCACCAGCGACTCGACGATGGTGCCGTTGGCGGCCCCGGTGTGCATCTCGCCCGTCGCGCGGTGGTGGAGCATGAAGTCCACGGCCGCGTTCTCCAGCGTGTCGGGGTCGATGATGTCGCCCTGATGGTCGACCACGGCCGAGCCATCGGCCTTGGACACGACGCTGGCCCACCCGTAGACCAGGCGCTTGGGCTCATCGGTTTTGGCGATCTGGAAGGACGGCACGAGACCCCCAAACGCGACGAACGGCCCAAAGCGTGGTGCCTGGGCCGCTCAAAGCGACTGGGGCGTGAGGTGGGACGCGGGCGGTCTCCTGCCCGTACTTGACTCTAAAGTAGGGCCACGGGCAACCGAGCGCAAGGGGGGTGGCCGAGGGCTACGGACGGCCCCCCGTCAGCCGGAGCACCATCCGCTCGGTGAGCGTCGTGGCGATCTCCAGTTCGTCGTTGATGCGGTCGAGCTTCTCGGTGTCGGAGCCCGCGTAGCGTTCGGCCAGCCGCGAGAGCCCCCAGTTCGGGATGTGGGCCAATTCGTGGACGACCGTCTCGTGGAGTTCATCGCCGAACTTCTCCATCCCCGCCGGATTGAAGTAGAGCACGGCGCTCTTGTATTCGACCTCGACCTCGGCGGCCGCCCGGCGGGCGGTGCGGAAGCGGCCGACCTTGACGGTGAGCTTCCAGTCCACGAGCCCAAGCCGCGCCTGCCACGCCGCGACGGCGGCCTCAATCTCGGCGGCGGTGTACCTCACGCGGCCCCCGCCTGCACGACGCGGCTCTGCGTGTAGCCCCGGAATCCGTCCTCGCGGTGATACCAGAACGCCTCGGCCACGCGGGGGGCGCCCACGAACCCCTTGTTGTAATGCCACGCATCCGCCGCGCTCAAGCTGGAGAGCACCCGCACCACAACGCCGTGGAAGGTATCGCCCGCCGTGAATCGGAACTCCCGCCGCCGATGGAAGTGGCCGATGTGCCACTCGTGGCAGGTCGTCGCCGCCATGTCCGCCTTCGCCTCGTTCAACATGATGAGAGGTAGGTCGGCCAGCTTCTCCTCGGACCCGTGGGTATAGCCGATGAGCGTCTGGCCATAGCGATGGTACTTCCGCAGCTGGGGCCGATTGTCCACGGTGATGAACCGATGGTCGGCGAACGTCGCAGCCAACACCTCGCCGACGTGGAAGGCGCCGAGGCGGTCGTGATTGCCGGGCACGATGATGATGCGCACCGGCGCCACGCGCACCGCCCGCTCGGCGGTCCAAATGCTGATGGCGCAGGCCCGGCGGAACATTTTGTGATAGCGGCTATCGGAATCGACCCGCGTGCCACCCGTCGTGGTGGATTCGAGGTTGTCCGTCTGCATTAGGTCGTTGCCGATGGGCACGACCACTTCCTCGACCGGGAGACTCCCGGTCTGCTCGAACAAGTCCTCCACGCCACTCCGGGCAGCTTCTTCGGCGTGGGCGATATCGTAGGTGGCGCCGGCCTCCGGGGCGTAGGCGAGTTTGCCGAGATGCAGGTCGGGCGTGTTGACGGTGAGGGAATACTTGCCACTCGGGGTGAGCGGCGGTGGTTCTTGCGGCCGACTCGCCCCGGCCGCGCGGATGTCGGCAATGAGCCCGTCCGCCAGCGCCACCAGCGACTCAGCCCCCGGCAGCGGCTTGCAGCGGAGCCGGGTGATGTAGAGCGGGGCCGTGACGATCTCGCCGTCCGGCCCCTTGGCCCCCGCGTGGTAGGTGCGGTGCTCAAGCGCCGTCACCTGCCAGCGCGTCAGGTCCACGCGGAACAAGGCCACCATCTCGGCCTCGGAGAGCGGCGTCGGTGCCTGGTGCTGGTGCGCCAGCTCATCCGGGGCCACATCCGGCACCGCCGCCTCGGCCGCCCGCTGGGAGCGCGGCCCCACGATGCCCCGCTGCCGCTGGAGTTTGTAGAAATGCTGTTTGAGCGCGTCGATGCTGATGCCCTCGGGCGGGCAGACGGTGCGCCAGATGAATGGCCACTTGCCCACGGCGGGGGCGCGGGCGAACGCCGCGTCCAGCCTAGCGTTGAGTTCCGGTGTGGCCCAGTTGGACATCACGGCCTCACGGCAAATGGGTGGCGAGGAGCGCGGTCATCGCCAGATACTCCGGCTCACCGTTGCGCCCCCCGTTCCAAACCTCGCTGCACTTATCGTACTGCCCGGCGGCGGCCAGCGCCGGGATGCCCTTGTCCTTGCAGAACAGGGCGGTGATCTCGGCGCTGATGTCCGGGTCGAGCGCCTTTTCCGGCGTGGCAATCAGGTCCACGGGCGGCGTGAGCGCGTT
>DATIEF010000326.1:0-2593 GCA_035455865.1 Gemmatimonadales bacterium
CTCCGGCGACGCGATGTCGATGGAGCTCACCACCGTGTTCGAGTCATAGGTGGCGAACGACTCGCCCTTGACCCGGGCCAGGTCGTGCGCCGCCCACGTGAGCACCTGCCGGCCGTGGGCCACCACCACCCTGCGCGGGAAATCGAGGTTCTCCTCCCGGATCCGCGGCTTCATCCCGGCCGGCAGGTCCACGACGTACCGCGAACGCTCGGTGGTCCGTCCGTTGGCCACCGACCACGTGAGGTAGAAGTCCCCGGGGAGGAACGGTTTGAAGTCTTCGGAGGTGTAGCTGTAGTCCACCAGCGTGCCGACGGCCACGCCGCTCAGCGACACCCGCAGCTCGTGGGTGTCGGAGTAGACCGGGTCGCCCATCTCGGCGGGAACGTCGGTCTCCTGCTGGTGTGCGGGCCCCGACGAGATCACCGTGCCGTCGGGCTTGACCACCTTGATCCAGTTGAGATGGAACCGCTCATGCCCCGGGTGCCAGGAGAACGACCACTCCTGCTCGTCGCTCACGGCGTCCTCGGTCAGGACCTGGACGACCTGGCGATACGTCTCAGTGATCCGGCCATCAGCCTCGACCCTGACGATGCCGTCGTCGAGCAGTAGCGCGGAGGATTCGCCCGGATGGGCGGCGGGGTCGAGGGCAAGGCGGTAGATCGTGTCCGGATCGACGGTCGGGTCGCCGTTCGCGAAGGGGAACTCACCGGGGGCCTGCGCAGAGAGCGGGGCGGACAGCAGCACCAGCACCGCGAGCGATACCAGTCGGCGCATTCGTGGATGTGGGGTCAGGGGGGAGGGTGCGCCGGTGCCCCGGCGCGGGTACCGGCAGACGTTAACGCCCGCCGGGCCGGGCGGCAACCTCCTCAGGTCTTCAGTTCCCGCTTCCGGGCCGCCGGGAAGAGGACGTTGTTGAGGATCAGCCGGTACCCCGGCGAGTGCGGGTGGAGTGAAAGGTCGTGGGCGGGTCGCCGATCTGGTGCTCGGGATCCTCCGGGTCATGGCCACCGAAGAAGGTCCACGTCCCTTCCCCGTGCTCCCCGTGGATGTACTTGACCCACGGCGCGCCCGGCTCCTCGGCGAGCACCGTCACCTGCGGCTTGACCCGGTCGCGGCGGAACGACGTCGTGATCCCGTAGAAGTCGGGGATCACGCTCCGGTGGTTCTGCACCAGCATCGTGTTGACCGGGTCGATCTTGGCGCTGAACGGGAAGAGCGTGAACGAGCCGAGGGGCTGACGCCGGGTGAGCGAATTGACCTGGTGCCCGTCGATGTCGGAGAACTCCGGCACCGTCGGGCTCAGCTCCAGCTCGGCATCCTGGAACGCAAGGGCCTGGCTCCAGTCCATCTTCGACGACGCCTGCGGGTCCATCGGCGTGCCGTCGGCAAAGCTCGCCGCGATGTCCACGTGCTCGCTCGCGAGCGCCAGGTCGAGCGTCTCGGTGGCGGTGCACATGGCGAAGAGAAACCCGCCCCGCTCGACGAACGCCCGGATCCGCCGGGCCACCGCCCGCTTGGCCGCCGGCACGTTCGGGAACCCGAGCTTCCGCGCCATCGCAAGCTGCATCCGCACCATCTCCTGCAGCCAGGGCGCGTTGGCGTAGTTGAGGTAGAACTTCGAGTACTGCCCGGTGAAATCCTCGTGGTGCAGGTGCATCCAGTCATAGGCCACGAGCCCATCACCCATCACCTCGGCGTCCCACACCTTGGCGAAGTCGATCCCGGCATACTGCAGCGCCATCGTGACGGCGTCGTCCCAGGGCGGCGCATCGGGCGGCACGTACACCGCCACCCGGGGCACCTTCTCGAGCGGGATGGCATCGGCGTTGTCGTGCGCCATCCCGGCCTTGATCGCGGCGGCCTCCCCGTTCGAGAGCGGCTCCACCCGCACGCCCGCGAGCCCCGCGTCGCGCGCGGTCGCCGCGTCGCCCGGCAGGAGGAACGAGCCGCCCCGGTAGTTGAGGAGCCATTCGCCGCGCCCGCCCCGCTGCAGCATCCGGAAGGTGACGCCGTACGCCTTGAGGTGGTCGTCCTGCGCGTCGTCCATCGGCACCAGGAGGAGGTCCGCCGCGCCGCCCGCCCAACGGCGGAGATCCGCCGGGAGCAACCCAGCCGCCCCGACCGCCGCCGCGCCCCGCACGAAGTCGCGCCGCTTCACGTCGCCGCTCCCGGCGCCGGCGCCAGCAACTGCTCGAGGAGCCGCCGCGCCTCCGGCACCACCGCCGACGTCGGCCAGGTGAGGATCAGGTGTTGCAGTGCGGCGATGGCCTCACCCCGACGGCCACGGGCCGCCAGGAACCGCGCGAGCGCACTCTCCGCGGCCGGCGATGTGGCGGCGACGCTGTCGGTCACCGCCCGCCGGAGCCAGCGCTCGGCGCCGGGCGTGTCACCCCGCGCCACCGACACCCGGCCGAGGAGGAGCGCGATCTCGGCTCCGCCCTTGGCCGGCGGGAGCGAATCGGCCAGGGGCGCCAGCGTGGTCACGGCCGCGGCGGTGTCTCCCCGGTCGAGCGCCCAGATCCCGGCACCGAGCGCCGGCAGTGTGTCCGCCTCGATCGGCTGCAGGAGCGCCAGCAGGCGGACGCGCTCGGTG
>DATIEF010000327.1:0-3263 GCA_035455865.1 Gemmatimonadales bacterium
GACTGGCGGGCGGGGAAGTCGGTGCGGGTGGGCGTCTCCTTCCCCGACGGCGAGCAGGGGTGGCGCCGGCTGAGCCTGTCGGTCATCGGGTACGACGGCCCCAGCACCCAGCGGCAGTTCTATACCCAGCAGACGTCATACATCGGGATGGAGCTGAGGTTCGATCTGTAGGTGCGCGGTTCTGGGTGCTAGGTGTGACCGGTACCCGAGCGGGCATGGGTTGGCCGCATGGCTCTCATCCGCATGAATGTTGGCGTTAGCATTGGGTACCAAGCGTGGCCGGGAGCTTGGCGGGCATCGATCAGCAGCTTTGGTGCCGGTCACACCTAGCACCTAGCACCTAGTGCACAGTGCCTGGCGCCTATCAGCCCCCCGCCTGTCATTCTGACGCACCCGCGCTGGCACTCCCCTTGCCAGAGTGCTCGCCACGCTGGCCGGTTGACATCGGCCGTGACGGGCTTATTGTTCCCGTCGTCTGGCACTCGGCCGCAGTGAGTGCTAACGCGCGGTTCTTCAATCACTTACCGTAACGCTTTGGAGGGCAGGATGTCCGGCAAGTCGAAGCCGAAGCTGAAGCTCCAGCCGCTCGAGGACCGGGTCGTGATCTTCCCGGACGACGAGGCTGAGACGATGCGGGGGGGGCTCTACATCCCCGACACCGCCAAGGAGAAGCCGACCCAGGGTGAGGTGCTCGCGGTGGGCCCGGGGCGGATGGAGAAGGGCCAGCGGGTGCCGGTCGATCTCAAGGTCGGCGACAAGGTGATCTACGGGAAGTACAGCGGCACGCCGTATTCGGTGGATGGTGACGAGGTCATCATCATCAAGGCGTCCGACGTGATGGCGAAGATCGGCTGAACCCTGACCGACTGACAGAGGAAACCCAGCAATGGCTGCCAAGGAACTGCTGTTCAACACCGAAGCCCGCGCCAAGCTCAAGCGGGGCGTCGACGCCCTGGCCGATGCGGTGAAGGTCACCCTCGGGCCCAAGGGCCGGAACGTGGTCATCGACAAGAAGTTCGGGTCCCCCACGGTCACCAAGGACGGCGTCACCGTCGCCAAGGAGATCGAGCTCTCCGACCCGATCGAGAACATGGGCGCGCAGATGGTCAAGGAGGTCGCGACCAAGACGTCCGACCTCGCCGGCGACGGCACCACCACCGCCACGGTGCTCGCGCAGGCGATCTTCCGCGAGGGGCTCAAGAACGTCACCGCCGGGGCCAACCCGATGGAGCTCAAGCGGGGCATCGACCGCGCGGTCGAGGCGATCGTGGCCGAGCTCAAGACGTTCTCGGTCCCGACCGCGGACAAGAAGGAGAAGATCGCGCAGGTCGGCACCATCTCGGCCAACAACGACGCCGAGATCGGCAAGCTGATCGCCGACGCGATGGAGAAGGTGGGCAAGGACGGCGTCATCACCGTCGAGGAGGCCAAGGGCCTGGAGACCGAGCTCAAGACGGTCGACGGGATGCAGTTCGACCGCGGCTACCTCTCGCCCTACTTCGTGACCGACTCGGAGAAGATGGAGGCGGTGCTCGATGACGCCTACATCCTCATCCACGACAAGAAGATCAGCGCGATGAAGGAGCTCCTGCCGGTGCTGGAGAAGACGGCGCAGGCCGGGAAGCCCCTCCTGATCATCGCCGAGGACATCGAGGGCGAGGCGCTCGCGACGCTGGTGGTCAACAAGCTGCGCGGCACGCTCAAGGTGGCCGCGGTCAAGGCGCCCGGGTTCGGCGACCGCCGCAAGGAGATGCTGATCGACGTCGCCAAGCTGACCGGCGGCAAGGTCATCTCCGAGGAGCTCGGCTTCAAGCTCGAGAACACCTCGCTCAACGACCTGGGCCGCGCCAAGCACATCGTGGTCGACAAGGACAACACCACGCTGGTCGACGGCAAGGGCAAGCGCGAGGACATCCAGGGCCGGATCGCGGAGATCCGCGCCGCCATCGACAAGACCACCAGCGACTACGACCGGGAGAAGCTGCAGGAGCGCCTGGCCAAGCTCGCCGGCGGCGTGGCGGTGATCCACGTCGGTGCCGCGACCGAGACGGAGATGAAGGAGAAGAAGGCCCGGGTCGAGGACGCGCTGCACGCGACCCGCGCCGCGGTCGAGGAGGGGATCGTCCCCGGGGGCGGCGTGGCGCTGCTCCGCGCGCAGGTCAGCCTCGACAAGATCAAGGGCCTCACCGAGGACGAGAAGATCGGCGTCGAGATCATCCGGCGGGCCACCGAGGAGCCGCTCCGGATGATCGCCCAGAACGCCGGCGTCGAGGGTGCGGTGGTCATGTCCAAGATCAAGGAGTCCAAGGACAAGACCATCGGCTACAACGCCGCCACCGGCGCCTACGAGGACCTGGTCAAGGCCGGCGTCATCGACCCGACCAAGGTCACCCGCACGGCGCTCCAGAACGCCGCGTCGATCGCGGGCCTCCTCCTCACCACCGAGTGCGTGGTGGTCGAGAAGAAGGAAGACAAGCCCGCCCCGCCCGCCCCGGGCGGCGGCATGGGCGGGATGTACTGAGCTCCGCTGTCCCCGAATGGCGACGCCCCGGCCCCCCGGCCGGGGCGTTCGCATTCCCCCTCCACCCCCGGCGGGGCCGCGGGATATATTGCGCGCGGCCCGGCCCTTGCACCGTCGAGCCGCACTCGCACCCAGGACACACCCCGATGCGCCGCACCGCCTTGGCCCTCGCCGTACTCATTTCCGCCGCCGTCCCCCTTGCTGCCCAGCAGGGGGCGCTCTTCGGCACCTGGCAGACGATCACCAGGACCAAGGACGGCCCCCACAGCGTGATCGTCCGCCCCGACTCGAGCGCCAGCTACGGCACCCAGACCGTCCGCTGGCGGATCCAGAAGGCCGGCAAGATCCTGCTCGCGCTCGGCGGAGAATGGGTCGAGTACGACTACAAGGTGAAAGGCGAGAAGCTCACCCTCTCCGGCGGCGACCTCAAGGACCCCATCACCCTCAAGCGCCTCGGTCCCCCCACGCCCCGCGCCGCCGGCATCGACGTGCCGCCGGATCCGGATAGTACGTCGTGAGACGTGAGACGTGAGACGTGAGAGGTGAGACGTAATGCGTGAGAGGTGAGAGGTAAGACGTGAGAGGTAAGAGGTAAGAGGTGAGATGTGAGCGGTAAGATGTGAGCGGTAAGATGTAAGATGTCAGGGGTGAGACGTAAGCGGGGGCTCCGGTGCAGCTGGCGCCCCCTTTCGCATTCCAAGTCGGTCGCCGTCGCTAGGAACGTGTCCCCATTCGCGTTCCT
>DATIEF010000328.1:0-3019 GCA_035455865.1 Gemmatimonadales bacterium
GATATCGCTGGCCCAGGTAGGTCTCCAGTTGCTGGGTGCCGATCCCCTTCATCCGCTGCAGCGCACTTCCACACTCGGCGCACGCCGTCGGCATCGGCTCGGCGTGGGCGCAGTAGTGGCACGCCAGCCGCTCCGGCGTCCGGTGCACCGTGAGCGAGATCGAGCAATTGGGGCAGTCGCGCACCGCGCCACACGCTTCGCACTGCAGGAACGACGCGAACCCGCGCCGGTTGAGGAGGAGGAGCACCTGCTCCTTCCGCGCCAGGGCCCGGTCGACCGCCGCATCGAGTGCCGCACTCCAGGGAATGGCGCCGGTATCCTTGACCCGCGGTGCGGTCCGGAGGTCCACCACCTCGACCGGCGGGAGCGGGCGGTCACCGATCCGCGCGGGGAGGGCGACGCGCGTGAGCTTCCCCGCCGATGCCCGCGCCCACGTCTCCACCGCCGGGGTGGCGCTCCCCAGGATGAGCCGGGCGCCCTCGAGCCGGGCGCGCACCGCCGCCACATCCCGCGCGTGGTAGCGCGGCGCCTCTCCGTTCTTGTAGCTCGCCTCGTGTTCCTCGTCCACCACGATGACGCCGAGGTCGGGGATCGGCGCAAAGAGCGCGGAGCGCGCCCCGACCGCTACCCGGCGTTCGCCGCGCCGCAGGAGGCGCCAGGCGTCGGCCCGCTCGCCATCGGACAGCCCGCTGTGGAGCACGGCCACCTGGTCGCCGAAGGCGCCCCGCACGCGGCGTACGGTCTGCGGCGTGAGGCCGATCTCCGGCACCAGGATGATGGCCCCCTTCCCATCGGCGAGCGCCCGCCGCACCGCTTCCAGGTACACGAGGGTCTTCCCGCTCCCGGTGACGCCGAAGAGGAGCGCCCCGGCGGCGGGTGGCAGTGCGCCGAGCGTGGCGAGCGCCCGCGACTGGTCGTCGGTCAGGTCGGTCGGCGGCGGCGTCCCCGCCTCGTCGGCGAACGGGTCGCGGATCCGCTCGGTCCGGTCGATCCGGGCGAGGCCGCGGGTCACCAGCGCCTTGATGACCCCCGCGCCGAAGCCGAGCTGCTCCTCGAGGTGGCGGGTGGTGGCGGAGCCACCCAGTTCCTCGAGCGTCTCGAAGAGGCGGCGCTGCTCCCGGGCCCGGCCGAAGCGCTCGTCCCGCTCGAGCAACGGCATGCCCGTCGCCACGAGCGTCAGCATCCGCTCTACCGCCTGTCCGCCGCCGGTGTCCGGCGGCTCGACCCGGAGCGTGATGGCACCGGTGCGGGCCAGCCGGTTCACCACGTCCCAGACCGGCCGCTTGAGCGCCCGTGCCGCGGTGGCCACCGGCGCCTCCCCCCCCTTCCGGTCGAGCCAGTCTAGCAGCTGGCCCGCCGTCCCGCCGGTGGCGCGCGCCGGATCGGCCACGGTCATCATCACCCGGGAGGCGCCCCAAAGCCCGGCGGGCAGCACGGCCTTGAGCGCGAGTCCGAGGGGTGCGCCGTAGTAACCCGCCATCCACTGCACCGTCTCGAGCAGCGGGCGCGGGAGTGCCGGCTCCGGATCGAGGACGCTGAGGATCGGCTTGGCCGCGGCCGGCGGAGGGGGCGCATCGGCGGCGGTCACCACGCCGACGACCTCGCGGCTCCGGAGCGGGACCACCACCCGCGCGCCGGGGACCACCCGGTCGAGGAGGGCTTCGGGGACCTGGTAGGTGTAGGGTTCCGGGACCGCGAGCGGGAGGGCGACCTGGGCGAACCCGGCGCCGTCGGTCATCGGCGGGTGACGCCGAGCCCCGGGGCGTCGGGAAGGCGGACCTGCCCGTTCGCGATCGTGGCGCCGGCGAACGGGTCGTCCTTGAGGAGGGCCGCGCCGTCGAGGTCGACGATGTCGACGAGCGGGGTGAAGTGCGCCGCGGCGGTGATCGCGAGCGAGCTCTCGATCATGCAGCCGACCATCACGGCCAGGCCGTGGGCGCGCGCCACGTGGACCATCCGGATCGCCTCCCGGAGCGAACCGCACTTGGCGAGCTTGATGTTGATGCCGTCGACCTTCCCCACCAGCGCCGGGATGTGCGCGGCGACGAGGCAGCTCTCGTCGGCGATGACCGGCAGCGACGAATGCCGGCGGACCTCGCCCAGGCCGTCGAGGTCGCCGGGTTCGACGGGCTGCTCGAGCACGGTGACGCCGAACTCCTCGAGCACCGGCAGCATCTGGATGGCGCGCTTGACGGTCCAGCCGCAGTTGGCGTCGACCCGGAGCTCCTTGTCGGTCACCTCGCGGAGCCCGCGCAGGATGTCGACATCGCGGTCGGTGCCGAGCTTGACCTTGAGGATCGGATACTCGGCGGCCTCCCGCACCTTGGCCTGCATCTGCTCGACCGTGTCGAGACCGATGGTGAAGGTGCTCCTGGGCGCCCGAGCGGGGTCGAGGCCCCAGAGCTTCCAGAGCGGCACGCCGAGGCGCTTGCCCACCAGGTCGTGGAGCGCGGCGGAGAGCGCGGCGCGGGCGCCGGGGTTCCCCTTGAGCGCCGCCTCGAAGCCCCGCTCGGCGGTCTCCAGGTCGAAGGCCGATTCGGGGAGCACCGCGGCGTACGCCTGCAGCGCCGCGAGCGCCGTCTCGGGGGTCTCCCCGTAGTAGGAGATCCCCGCCGCCTCTCCCCACCCCTCGAGCCCGTCGGCATCGCGCAGCTTGACCACGACCGTGCGGTACTCGCTCTTCCCGCCCCGGGCGATGATGAACGGATGCCGGGTGCGGAGGGTCTGGACTTCGGCTTCGAGGTGGAGTTTTGACATAAGGTCGTGAGACGTGAGACGTGAGACGTGAGACGTGCAATGCCGGAAGATACCGGCCGGATGCGGTGATGTCATCCGACGGGTAGGGGCGCAGCGTGCTGCGCCCTCCGATCGGGGGACCGCCGCAGGGTCAGTCGCCCAGAGCCCCCACCGTCGCCGCGACGCCTTCCGCCAGCCGGGCCGGGGCGTAGCCCCCTTCCATTACCCCGATGAGCGGGGCGCGGGGGAAGCGCTCCCTGATGCGGGAGGTCCAGGTGGCGTA
>DATIEF010000329.1:0-2996 GCA_035455865.1 Gemmatimonadales bacterium
CGGGGCGGGCCAGGATCGGCCCGAGCACGATGAGGACCACCATCGCGATCGAGGCCAGCGTCACGAGGAACCCGAGCCCGCCCCAGAGATCCCGATGGACCCGTTCCACCTTGTCGAAGAAGTCGGGGGGGGCGAAGGGCGGCGTCGCGATCTCCCGCCTGGTGGCGAGTTCCCACGTTCTGGGCGGTCGCTGCGGGCCGGTGAAGATGGTGATGGACTTGCGGTCATCCTGCACCAGGACGAAATCGGCCGTGCCGCCGATGCTGTCGAGGAGCGCCACGACTTGGGCGGGGTCGACGGCGGCAGCGGGGTGTTCATCTCCCGGCGTCCCGAGGATCGGGCGGAAGGCGAGGATGATCCCGGTGACGAGGATGACCGCGATGACCGGGGCCATTGCGAGGGCGGCCCAGCGATGCAGCGCGGCAAGTCGGCGACGCAGAACAGGGTTGAGCATCGGCTCGAACGTTGAAGTGAGGGGGTCGGGTCGACCGACGTACGCAGCGGCGCCACAAAAGTTTCACAATGAAACAAGCCGATCTGGATGGCGGGCCTGGTCGCCAGCGCCCACGCCCCTGCCCTGCAACGCCGGGCGCGTTCAGGCGCTCGGGAGGCGGTACACGGGGTTATCTTTAGGCCTTGCGGGCCCTCCGTCCGCGCCCGGTGGCCTGCGCGCGCTCCCACCGCCCCTGTCCCGCGCGTGCGAGCGTATTGCGATGCCTTCCAACAAGAATGAACAGCGCCGGATCATCCTCCGCGGCCGCCAGTTCCATTTCGTGTCTTACGACTCGACCCCCGCCAACGAGAAGCGGGGGGAGGTCGCCGTGCCGCCGATGTGGTACCTGATGAACGAGGGACACCGACGGCCGGTGATGCCCCACGTGCCCGGCCAGGATCCGGTGACGCTCGAGCGCGCGCTCAGCCGCTGGGTGGACGAGCACATCTTCTCCCAGAACACGAGCGGCGCATGAGCGCTGTCCCCCACCCTTCAAGCCCGACAGGAAGTCCCTTGCCGTTCAGCGTCTTCAAGCTCCACCCCGACCTTCTCCGCGGCATCAAGGAGCTCGGCTTCACCCGCCCCACCCCCATCCAGTCCGACGCGATCCCGCCCGCCCTCGAGGGGCGCGACCTCCTGGCCTGCGCAATGACCGGCAGCGGCAAGACCGCCGCCTTCCTCCTGCCGATCCTCGACCGGCTGATGACCAAGCCGCGCCGGGTCACCCGGGCGCTGGTGCTGGCGCCGACCCGTGAACTCGCGGCCCAGATCGTCGAGGAGCTCAACGCGCTCGCGGTCCATACCCCGATCACCGCGGCCGCGGTCTTCGGCGGCGTCGGGATGGGGCCGCAAGAGCACGCCTTCCGGAGCGGCGTCGACGTCATCGTCGCTACGCCGGGCCGGCTGCTCGACCACTTCCGGATGCCGTATGCCAAGCTCTCCGGACTCGAGCATCTGGTGCTGGATGAAGCGGACCGGATGCTCGACATGGGATTCCTGCCCGACATCCGGAAGGTGCTCCGGCACCTGCCCACCAAGCGGCAGACGCTCTTCTTCAGCGCCACGCTCCCGCCTGAGATCCAGGCGCTCTCCCGCGAGATGCTCAAGGACCCGGCGACGATCAACATCGAGCGCCCCTCCGCGCCGGCCACGGGGATCACCCAGGCGGTGTACCCGGTGGGGCGGGAGCTCAAGTCGATCCTCCTCCTCGAGCTCCTCAAGCGCAAGGAAGTGGGCGACGCGCTCGTCTTCACCCGCACCAAGCACCGGGCCAACCGCCTGGCGGAGCAGCTCGTCAAGGCGGGGATCAAGGCGGAGCGGATCCACGGGAACCGCTCGCAGAGCCAGCGCACCGAGGCGCTCGCCGGGTTCAAGAGCGGCAAGTACCGGGTGCTGGTGGCCACCGACATCGCGGCCCGGGGCATCGACATCGAGGCGCTGCAGCACGTCATCAATTTCGACGTGCCGGCCGTGCCGGAGGATTACATCCACCGCTCGGGCCGGACGGCGCGCGCCGAGCGGACGGGGTTCGCCTTCACGCTGGTCTCGCCCGATGAGGAGGGCGACCTCAAGCGGATCGAGCGCGCCATCGGCAAGCGGCTGCCGCGCGTGACGATACCGGACTTCGACTACTCGGCACGCCCGACCGGCCAGCTCGAAGTGCCGCTGGCCCAGCGGATCGCCGCCATCAAGGCCCGGAAGGCCGACGAGCGGGCGCGCGCCAAGGCCAAGGCCGAGCGGCGCGGGCAGGCCCCCCAGGCCGGACACGGGGGGCAGGGCGGACGGGGAGGGTACGGGGGAGCCCGGCCCACGGGTTCCAGTCGGTCGGGCCCGGGACGGGGGCCCCGACGGGGTCCCGGCGGCCCCCCCTCACGCTGACGCGTGGCACGCCCGGCCCGATGGCCATAACTTGACCTGGACCGGTGGACCCAGGGAGCGACCCGGAGACGAAGGAGGCACCACGATGGGCAAGAAGGAAGACCAGTGGATCGAGAAGCTGGCCAAGAAGAACGCCGGCGTGGTCCGGCCCAGCGCGCAGGAGCGCGCCGCACAGTATGATCCCACGCTCCGCAAGCAGCCCGAGGAGCAGTCCTCGGAGACGAAGCGCCTGTTCAAGGAGATGAAGAAGCGGGAGTTCTAGCGAGTCGTGGGTCATGAGTCTTGAGTCGTGAGTTGTCAGTTGAGGCTGCCGCAACGGCACACCTCGCAACTCCGGCAGCTCGGCTCGCGCCGGAGGGCTCATCATTCAAGACTCACGACTCACGACCCACGACCCGCGACCCACGACCCCTTCCCGAGGCCCCCATGCCCTACCTCTTCCCGATCGGCCGCGTGCTGTTCGCTTCGTTCTTCCTCAACAGCGCCTACGGTCACTTCACCAAGCTGGACATGATGGCCGGCTACAGCGCGAGCAAGGGTGTCCCCTTCCCCAAACTCGCGGTCCTCGGCACCGGGACACTCCTCCTCCTCGGCGGCCTGGGTGTGGTCTTCGGCGTGGAGACCC
>DATIEF010000330.1:0-2248 GCA_035455865.1 Gemmatimonadales bacterium
AACGGGATCGAAGAGGACGTGCCGCTCGAGCGGATCGTCGTGGGAAATAATCTCCTGGTCCGCCCCGGCGAGCACATCCCCACCGACGGCGTCATCCTGGACGGCGCCTCCGACGTCGACGAGTCGATGCTCACCGGGGAACCGATGCCCGTCGCCAAGGCGGCGGGTCACGAGGTCACCGGCGGCACCGTCAACGGCGCCGGCGCCTTCCGGATGCGGGCCACCAAGGTCGGGCGCGACACGGTGCTCGCCCACATCGTCCGCCTGGTCCGCGAGGCACAGGGCCAGAAGGCCCCGATCCAGCAGCTCGCCGACCGGATCTCCGCCATCTTCGTGCCCGTCGTCCTCGGCATCGCCGTGGTCACGTTCGCCGTCTGGTACGTGGTCGGCCCGGAGCCCCGCTCGCTCCAGGCACTCGTCTCGGCCGTCACGGTGCTCATCATCGCCTGCCCCTGCGCCATGGGACTCGCGGTCCCGACGGCGGTGATGGTCTCCACCGGCCGCGGCGCGCAGCTCGGCGTGCTCATCAAGGGGGGCGAGTCGCTGCAGCGGGCCAGCGCCATCGACGTGGTGCTGGTCGACAAGACCGGGACCGTCACCGAAGGCCACCCCGCCGTGACGGCGGTGCATTCGCTCGCCGGCGGCGAGGACCAGATCCTCAAGCTCGCGGCGGCGGTCGAGCGGCTGAGCGAGCATCCGCTGGCCCGCGCCATCGTTGCGGCCGCCAAGTCTCGCGACCTCTCACCCCTTCCCGCCGCCGACTTCAAGGCCGTCCCCGGCCAGGGCGCCACCGGTTCCGTGGATGGGCGGATGGTGCTGGTGGGGAACGCGGAATGGATGCGCGCGTCGGGAGTGAGTATCGGCGCCGCCGAGCCTGTCGCTGAACGCCTGGCCGGGGAGGGGGCCACACCGGTCTATGTCGCGGTCGGCGGCAAGGTGCTCGGCGTCATCGGCGTCTCCGACCCCGTCCGGGCCACCAGCGCCCCGGCGGTGGCCGGGCTCCGCCGGAGCGGCACCGAGGTCGTGATGTTGACCGGCGATCATCCGAGGGCCGCCGAGCGGGTCGCGACGGCGGTGGGGATCGCGCGGGTGGTGGCGGGGGTCTCGCCGGCCGGGAAGCGCGCCGAGATCGAGCGGCTGCAGCGGGAAGGGAAGGTCGTCGCGATGGTTGGAGATGGCTTGAACGATGCGCCGGCGCTCGCCCAGGCCGACGTGGGCATCGCGATGGGCACCGGCACCGACGTCGCGATGGCCTCGGCCGACATCACGCTGATGCGGGGCGACCTGGCCGGTGTTGCCCAGGCCATCCGGCTCTCGAAGGCGACGCTCCGGATCATCCGGCAGAATCTCTTCTGGGCCTTCGCCTATAACGTCGTCTGCATTCCCGTGGCGGCGGGGGTGCTCTTCCCGGCGTTCGGGTTCCGCCTGAGTCCCGCGATCGCCGCGGCGGCGATGGCGGTGAGTTCCATCACCGTGGTGTCGAACAGTCTTCGACTTCGTAGAGCGTGAACAGTGAACAGTGAACGGTCAACGGGAGGCGTCATCCTGAGCGCAGCGCCTGCCCTGAGCTAGCCGAAGGGAAGGATCGGCCCGCTGACGCGCCCGATCACCCCCGTTCACCGTTGACCGTTCACTGTTCACTGTTCACCCGAAAGGAAACCCGACATGGATTTCGACGTTCTTCCTTGCGCCTGCGGGCGCGGGGCCGATGACAGCGAACGCAAGGCCGTGGCTGTCGATCCCGAGGTCAAGGTCGCGCTCGGCAACCGGCTCCGGCGCATCGAAGGCCAGGTCCGGGGGCTGCAGAAGATGGTCGAGGAGGAGCGCTACTGCGCCGACGTCCTGACCCAGGTGGCGTCGGTGCAGGAGGCGCTCCGCGGCGTCGGCAAGACGCTCCTCGGCAACCACCTTCGCCACTGCGCCACCCAGGCCATCACGTCGGAAGACCCGGGGAAGCGTGACGCGATGTACGATGAGCTGGTGGAGTTGTTCTATCGGAATGCAAAGTGACGCGGCGCTGATGGTCGGGTAGGCGCACCGCCGCAGCGATTCAACCCCAGGCCTTCAGGCGCCTGGGGGCGGGCCGCCGATCTGCGGGAGCAGGGCAGGGATCCTTCGGTCGCTTCGCTCTCTCAGGATGACTCCGCCTGTTCCCTGTTCCCTTTTCCCTTTTCCCTTTTCCCTTTTCCCTTTTCCCTCTCCCCTTCTCCCTTCTTACTTCTCACTTCTTACTTCTCACTCCTCCACC
>DATIEF010000331.1:0-3379 GCA_035455865.1 Gemmatimonadales bacterium
GGACCAGGAAACGACGCATGAGTGGCGGCTCGATCAATGAAAGGGATGGGGAAGGTATCACGCGTCGGTGGCGAGTGGCGAGTGGCGAGTGGCGGGTGGGTGGCGCGTGGCGGGCGGCGAGTGAGTGGCGCGGGTGCGCGCTCAGCAGGGGCGGCGCATGCGCGCCCGGGTCATCCGCGTGCGTGCCGGTGGGAGCGGAATGCGGGGAATATCGGAACCTTCCCGAGCGAAGCGCCTGCCCTGAGCCTGCCGAAGGGAGGGACCTGATCCGCTGGTCTCGGGAGCGCTTCCCTGTCCCAGGCCAGTCGATCAGGTCCCTCGGTCGCTCCGCTCCCTCGGGAAGGGTCATTTGTTGTAACATATTGGAATACAACAACTTAAACACTCGACCTTGCCCCGCCCCGCCGCCGATGTAGTTTCGGTGTATCTTCGGTATACTGAAATGACTGCCGCCCTCACCAGTTCCCGCGCCGCCTGCGTGTGGATCCCCCAATTCGCCCTCCGGTGCGAAGAGGCGGAGCGGCCCGAGCTCGCCGGCCAGCCGGTGGCCATCCTCACCGCCGACGGCGGCCGGAAACTCCTCGAGGTCTCCCACGCCGCGCGCCGCGCCGGCGTCCGCGCCGGGATGACGGTGGGCCAGGGGATCGGCCTCTGCCCCGGACTGCGTCTCTCGGAAGCCGACCCCCTCCGCTACGACCAGCACTTCGGCCACCTCGCCGCGGCGCTCTCGGAGATCTCCCCCATCGTCCAGCCGGCCGAACTCGGCCAGCTCTTCATCGGCCTCGACGGACTCGCCGGCCTCTACGGCGATGCCCCCGCCCAGGCCGCGGCCATCCGCCGCGCCGCGGAGTCGGCCCTCGCCCCCGCGCTCCGCACCGGCCTCCGCGTCGGCGCGGGACTCGGCCGTTTCACGGCGTGGGTCGCCGCCATCCGCGCCCGCCCCGGCGAGCCGCGCCTCGTCGCCGACGCCGACCGCATCCGCTTCCTCGGTGCCCAGCCGATCGCGGCCCTCGGCGCCGACCCCGCCACCCGGCTCCGCCTGTCCCAGCTCGGCCTCTCGACCCTCGGCGCCCTCGCGGCACTCCCGGAGGACGCGGTGGCCTCGCAGTTCGGCCGCGAAGGGCGGCGGCTCTGGCGCCTGGCCACCGGAAGGTCGGTCGATCCGGTCGTGGGCCGCCCGCCGATCGAACCGATCGAGGCGGCACTCGACCTCGCCGCGCCCACCGACGACCGCGAGCTCCTCCTCCGCGTCCTCGGCCGCCTGGCCACCCGCGCGCTCCGGAGCCCGCGCCGCCGCGGGTGGCGGGTGCAGAGCCTCGAGGTGCGCGCCACGCTCGAACGCGGCCCCTCGTGGCGCACGGCACTCACCCTGCGCGAACCCTCCGCCGACGTCGAACGGATCGTGGCGCCGGTCGCGGCCCGGCTCGCGGCCCTGCCGCCCCCCGCGCCCGTCATCCGGCTCACGATCCTCTTCCAGTCGCTCGTTCCCGGCACGGTGGCACTCCAGCTCTTTGCCCGCGACGCGAGCGCCGCCGCCCGCGCCGGCCGGAGCCGGGCGCTCCGCTCCGCGGCCGAGGAGCTCCGGCTCCGCTTCGGTCATTCCCTGCTCGCCCGCATCGTCGAGGTCCAGGCGTGGTCCCGCCTCCCCGAACGCCGCTACGCGCTGATCGACTTCGATCCCTGAACGCCGCCCGCGCGGTGCGGGTCGAGGCCGACGCCGCCGGCGCGCCCGTGTGCGTGGACGACGGCGCCCGCCGCGCGGTCGAGCTCATCCGCGAGTCGTGGCGGGTGGACGATGAATGGTGGCGCGCGCCGATCGCGCGGCGCTACTTCGACCTCGTGCTCGACGGCGGCAAGCGCGTGCTCCTCTTCCACGACCTCCTGGCCGGCAGCTGGTCGCTGCAGCAGCCGTGACCGTGTACGCCGAGCTCCACTGCCACTCGGCCTTCTCCTTCCTGGACGGCGCCTCGCCGCCCGAGGAGCTGGCGCACGCCGCCGCCCGGCTCGGCTACGGCGCCCTGGCCCTCACCGACCACAACGGGCTCTACGGCTCGATGGCCTTTGCCCAGTCGGTGGCGCGGCTGGGGGTCCGGCCGATCACCGGCGCCGAGGTGACGCTGGCCGACGGCGCGCACGTCACCCTCCTGGCCGAGACGCCGCAGGGATACGCCCATCTCTGCCGGCTCCTCACCACCGCCCACCGCGACGCCGCCGACCGGCGCGATCCGCGGCTCCCGTGGGAGGCGCTCCTCGAGCGGCAGGAGGGGCTCATCGTCCTCTCCGGCTGCCGCGACCACGGCCTCCTGCCGCGCGTCCTCCGCGACCGGGGGCTCACGGCGGCGCGGCGGAAGGCGGAGGAGTGGCGGGCGCTCCTCAGCGCGGAGCGGTTCTTCGTGGAGGTGCAGCGCAACGAGGTGCGGGGCGATGCCGCGCTCACCCGCGCCCTCTTCGACGTGGCCGACGGCGCGGGGCTCCGCGCCGTGGCCACCGGCGACGTGCACTACGACCGGCGCGAGCGCCACCGGCTGCAGGAC
Source organism: Gemmatimonadales bacterium (assembly GCA_035455865.1). GTDB lineage: Bacteria > Gemmatimonadota > Gemmatimonadetes > Gemmatimonadales > GWC2-71-9 > CAMLHU01. The sequence goes on from DATIEF010000331.1 coordinate 2,535, forward strand.
GTGCTCGTGGCCATCCGCACCGGCACCACGCTCGACGGCGCCCACGCCGCGCGGCGCCCCAACAGCGAGTTCCACCTCGCCGCGCCCGAAGAGGCGGCGGCGCGCTTCCGCGACCGGCCCGACGCGGTGGCGCACACGCTCCTCATCGCCGAGCGGTGCCGGGCGTTCGACCTGACCCGGGACCTGGGATACCGGTTCCCCGATTTTCGCGGGGCCGAGGCACCGAGGGTGCTGGCGGAGCTCTGCCGGGCGCGGCTGGAGGAGCGGTACCCGGAGGGGTCGCGGCACCGCGCGGCGGCGCTCGCGCGGCTGGAGGAGGAGCTCCGGCTCACGGCGCATCACGGACTGGCGGGGTTCTTCCTCCTCTACCACGATCTCTTCGAGCTCGCGCGCGAGGTGGCCTTCGACGTGCGGCGGGGGAGCCGGCGGGTGGCCGGTAACCTCCTGCCGGGGCGGGGGCGCGGATCGTCGGTCTCGTCGGTCATCTGCTATTTCCTGGGCCTCTCCCACGTCGACCCGCTCGAGTCGGGGCTCCGGCTCGGGCGGTTCCTCAACGAGTCGCTGGCATCGATCCCCGACATCGACCTCGACTTCCCCCGCGAGATCCGCGAGGAGCTGATCAAGCGGGTGTACCGGCGCTACGGCCACGACCACGTGGGGCTCGTCTGCACCTTCCCCACCTACCGGCTCCGCTCCTCAGTGCGCGAGGTGGGCAAGGCGCTCGGCCTGCCGCTCGGCGAGCTCGAGAAGGTGGCCCGGCTGGTGGACCTCCGCGGGGGCGACACGCTGGGCCAGGAGGTGGAGAAGCTCCCCGGCTTTGCCGGCCGGAGCGCCGCCCCGCTCTG
>DATIEF010000332.1:0-6377 GCA_035455865.1 Gemmatimonadales bacterium
CGGGAGGACCACGAGGTCACCCAGATCGAGGAGGCGGAGGAGGAGTCCGACCTCCTGGCCACCACCGAGGAGGCGTCGGCCCGCCCCGTGGTGCGGCTGGTGGACGCGATCCTCTCCGAGGGCATCCTGGCGCGGGCCAGCGACATCCACATCGAGCCCTCCGAGGGGGGCGTGGTGGTCCGCTACCGCATCGACGGCGTGCTGGTCCAGAAGATGAAGATCCCGCGCTCCGCCGGCGTCCCGCTCATCTCCCGCATCAAGATCATCTCGTCCCTCGACATCGCCGACCGCCTCCGCCCGCAGGACGGCCGCGCCCGGATGGCGGTCAACGGCCAGCCGGTGGACCTCCGCGTGTCCACCCTCCCGGCCTCCCTCGGCGAGAAGGTGGTCATCCGGATCCTCAACGCCCAGGCGACGGCGCTCGACCTTGACGCGCTGGGGCTCTATCCGGAGGAGACCACCGCGCTCAAGGCGCTGCTCGACAACAAGGACGGCATCATCCTGGTGACGGGGCCCACCGGCTCCGGCAAGACCACCACGCTCTACTCCGCCATCCGGTTCGTGCAGGACGAGGGCGTCAACATCGTCACGGTCGAGGACCCGGTCGAGTACCGGCTCTCGAACAACATCGTGCAGGTGCAGGTCAACCCGAAGGCGGGGCTCACCTTCGCGAGCGCCCTCCGGTCGATCCTGCGGCAAGACCCCGACGTGGTCCTCGTCGGCGAGATCCGCGACATCGAGACCGCGCAGATCGCGGTGCAGGCCTCGCTCACCGGGCACCTGGTGCTCTCGACGCTGCACACCAACGATGCCCCCAACGCCGTCACCCGTTTGATGGACATGGGGCTCGAGGGCTTCAAGATCGCGTCGGCGCTCCGCGGCGTAGTGGCCCAGCGGCTGATGCGGCGGCTCTGCCCCACGTGCCGCGAGGTGTCGACCGACCCGGTGCCGGAAAAGCTCCGCAAGCACATCCCCTCGGGGGCCAAGCTCAACCGCGCGGTGGGTTGCCCGGAATGCGCGATGACCGGCTACCGCGGACGGTTCAGCATCGTCGAGGTGCTGGCGATGACGCCCGAGCTCGAGCGCCGGATCGGCGCCGGGGCGCCGCCGGACCAGCTGGCCGAGGCGGCCAAGCTGGGCGGGATGAAGAACCTGTGGGACAGCGGCCTCCGCCACGTGCTGGACGGCCATTCGAGCATCGAGGAGCTGCTCCGGGTGGTGGACGTCCCCACGACGCTCCCGCCGGTGTCGCGGCCGTCCGCGGCGGCGTCTGCGTCAGGCGCGGTGGCCGAACCGCAGGGCACGGCCTCGCCGGCGATCACCGTCCCCGCCGCCGACGTGGCGCTGAGCTTCGACCTCGTCCACCCCGAGGGGACTGCGGCCGAGCCGTCGCGGCGGGGCGCGGGTGCCAAGATCCTTCTGGTCGACGACGAGGACCAGCTGCGCCGGCTCCTCAAGGACCTCCTGGAGCGCGAGGGCTACGAGGTGGTCGAGGCGCGCGACGGCGCCGAGGCGCTGGAACAGGTCGACCGGCACGGACCCGACGTGATGCTGCTGGACCTGAACCTGCCGGGGATGGACGGCTACAGCGTCCTGGCCCACATCCGTTCCCGCCCCGCCACCGAGACGCTCCCCATCGTGGTGCTCACCGCCAAGGGCGACGAGGACAACGAAGTGCGCGTCCTCCAGGCCGGCGCCGACGACTTCCTCACCAAGCCCTTCCGCGCCCGGGCGCTCTACGCCCGCCTCGAGAAGATCATGGCCCGTCGCAAGGCCTGACGCGCATCCCATCTTGTCCGACATCCGGGTCACCTACGTCGACGTCTATGTGCTCCGCGGCACCGGGGACGCCGTCCAGGCGCTCGTGCTCCGGCGCGGCCGCGCGGGGCGCTGCCCCGGTGCGTGGGAGAGCGTGCACGGCTCCATCGAGCCGGGGGAGACGCCGGTGGCGGCGGCGCTCCGGGAGCTCCTCGAGGAGGCGGGCCTCGTGCCTGCGCGGCTCTACAACCTGAGCCGGGTCGAGGCGTTCTACCGCCACCAGCAGGACCTCGTGGCGCTGATCCCGGTGTTCGTGGCGCTGGTGCCCGCCGGTGCCGGGGTGCGGCTGTCGGCCGAGCACGACGCGTTCGAGTGGCTGCCGCCGGCGGAGGCGATGGCGCGGATGGCGTGGCCGCGGGAGCGTCGCGCGCTCGAGGATGCGGTGGCGCTCCTGGCCGGGGGCGATGCGGGACCGGTCGAGGACGTGCTCCGCGTATGCTGACGCGCTTCCTGCTCCCCGGGGCTCTCGCGACCGCGCTCCTCACCGGCGCCAGGGCGCCGGTGGCGCCGTGCCTCACGATCCCCCGGGCGGGGATGCGGGTCGCGGGGGACGTGCGCATCTGCCCCGGCGCGTACCGCGTGCCCGATCCCGACGAGAAGGGCGTGCTGGTGGTCACCGCGTCGGGGACGCGCATCGACCTGACCGGCGTCACCATCCGGAGCGGCGACTCGATCCCGTCGCGCTACGTCGGCATCGGCGTGGTGAGCCGCGGCAACGATGACGTCGAGGTGGTCGGGGGCGTGATCGGCGGGTACCGCTACGGCATCCGACTGGAAGGGGGGCGGGGCCACCGGATCAGCGGGGTCGACGTCTCCGGCTCGCGGGCCCAGCCGCTGCAGTCGACGTCCATCCGCTTTGCCGACAGCGACTGGCTGGACATCTTCGACCCCGACACGTTCGAGACCTACGGCGGCGGCGTCTACCTCAAGTGGACCGACGGCGCCACGGTCACCGGGGTCCAGGCGCACGGCGGGCAGAACGGGATCGGGCTCTTCGGCTCGAGCAACGCCTACATCGCCGACAATGACGTTTCCGGCAACAGCGGCTGGGGCATCCACCTCTGGCAGTCGAGCCACAACGTCATCGTCCGGAACGTGGCCCACACCAACGTGCGGTGCGAGGCGGCCGCCTACAGCCGCGGGTGCGACTCCGCCGCACTCCTCCTTCGCAACGGCTGCGATTCGAACCTCATCGCCGACAATGACCTCCGCCGCTCGGGCGACGGGTTCTTCCTGAGCGGCCAGCCGCCGGCGATGGCGCCGTCGGAGGGGAACGTCGTTTACGGGAATGATGGCTCGTCCTCGCCGCACAACGCGTTCGAGTCGACCTTCAGCGACGGCAACACCTTCCTCCAGAACCGCGCCGACAGCTCCGACTACGGGTACTGGCTCGGGTATTCGAGCCGGACGCTGGTGCGGGGGTCCACGGTGGTGGGGAGCCGGAGCGCCGGGATCGCCATCGAGCACGGGCGCGACAACGAACTGCGCCAGAACCTGGTCGTGGGGGGGAACGTCGGGATCCGGCTCTTCGCGCCGGGGGGCGGGCCGGTGCCGAGCCGGGGGACCACCGTGGCCGACAACACGATCGCCCGGGTGGGGCGGGGGCTCGTCCTGGAGGGGACCACGGAGTCCACGGTGCGGGGCAACGTGTTCGACGACGTGGGCACGGCGCTGGTCGTCGACTCGGCGGGGTGGAACACGACCGTCCGGGGGAACATCTTCCTCGGCGCCCGTGACGCCTGGATCGTGGCACCCGACCTCGCCGCCGGCGACAACTACTGGGCCGCGGCCGACGTCGCCGCGACGGTGGCCCGGGTGCGGGGTCGGATCAGCGTGCTCCCGTGGCACCCGGCGAGCGCTGCGGGCTACTGACCGAAGGCTTCCTCGGCCGCACTCCGGAGCGCGCGCAGGTCGTACGGGTGCTGCACCACCAGATGTCCCGCCGCCCGGAAGCGCTCGGCCATCCCCGGCGCCGAACGCGGCACCGCCACCACGAGGCGCCGCCCGAGCTCCGGGTGCACATCCAGGATCCCGGCCACCAGCGTCCCGCTGCCCTTGGCCGGCATCCGCGCGTCCACCACGACGAGGTCGTAGCGTCCCGCCGCCAGGCGGGCCAGGGCATCGTCCGCCGAAGTGGCGGCCTCCACCTCGTGGCCGTCGCGGGCAAAGAGCGCCGCCACCAGGCGCTCGTTCTTCGGGTCTTCGTCGGCCAGGAGGATGCGGCGGGGCGGGCGCCCGGCCGGCGTGGGCGCCTCCAGGAGCGGCAGCGTGATCGAGAACGCCGCCCCGCCCCCCGGCGCGGGCGCGTACTCGAGGCGCCCGCCGTGCGCCTCCACGATGCCGTAGCTGATCGACAGGCCGAGCCCGGTGCCCTGGCCCGGTTCCTTGGTGGTGAAGAACGGCGTGAAGAGGAGCGGCACGTGCTCCGGCGCCACGCCCGCGCCGGAGTCGGTGACCCTGAGGACCACCCGGCCGTCGTGGGCCGAGGTCTCCAGCGCCATCCGCCCGTGCTCCGCGCCGGTCGCCGCCACCGCCTGCACGGCGTTGGTGAGGAGGTTGAGCACCACCTGCTGGAGTTCGTAGCGGTCCGCCAGCACGAAGAGCTGCCCCGGCGCCAGGCGCTCCTCGAGCGCGATGCCCCGGAGCCGGAGCTCATAGGCGATCAGGAGCGCCGTCCGCGCGGCGACGTCGTTGAGGTCGGTGGGCGCCCGCTCCGCCGTCCCCTTCCGCGCAAAGGTGAGCAGGTTCTGCACGATGCGCCCCGCGCGTTCCGCCTGCGCCTGGATGACGCGCAGGTGGTCGCGCGCCTCGGGGGCCACCTTGGCCTGCTCCAGCAGCAGTTCGGAGAGCCCGGCGATCGACGTGAGCGGGTTGTTGAGCTCGTGCGCCACGCCGGAGACGAGCTGGCCCACCGCCGCCATCTTCTCGCTCTGGATGAGCTGGCTCTCGAGGGCGCGCTGGTCGGTCACGTCCTCGACGAGGACCACCATCGCGCTGCCGCCGACGGTATCGCCCACGCGGGCGGCCGTGAGCCGGAGCATCCGGCCCCGCCCCGGCGAGCGGATCACCAGCGGCGGCGGCCGCACCCCGCCGCGCCCCGTCACGAGGTCGGCCACCGCCTCCGGCGCCTCGGCCACCAGCGCGCCGAACGGCCGGCCCACCAGCGCCGCCACGTCCGTGTCCAGGATCCGCCCGAGCGCCTGGTTGGCCCGCGCCACGTTCCCGGCCCGGTCCACCACGGCGAGCCCCTCGGCCAGGGCGTCGAACGCCGCTTCCCACTCCGCCTTCCCGCGCTCGACCAGCTCGAAGAGCCTGCTGTTGGCCAGGACCACCGCCGCGTGGGTCGCCGCCGTCGACAGCACCCAGAGGTCCTCGGTGCTGAACGCGCCGGACGGGCGGCCCGCCGCCGCCACCACGCCCATCGTGACGCCCTGCGCCCGGAGGGGTGCGGCGGCGGCGGTGTCGACCTGCACGCCTGAAAGCAGCGTCACCGGATGCCCGGCGCCCCCCTCGAGCTCGATGCGCTCGCGCGAGGCGGCGCGGATGAGGAGCGAGTCCTCCTGGTCGCCGATGCGGCGTCCCAGGAGCTGCGTGAGCGATCCCTCCGCCCCCACCACGCGGAGCCCCGGACCCCCGCCCGGCTCGGTGAGCGCCACCACCGCTCCGTCGGCCCGGAGGAACCGCTGGACGTAGCGCGCCACCTGCTCGGCCAGGCGGTCCACCTGCAGCGACTCGGAGAGGACGTAGCTCAGTTCCTGCAGGGAGAAGAGCTCGCCCATCCGGCGCTCGAGCTGTGCGCTCAGCTCATCGCGCTGACGTTCGAGCGTCCGGGCCCGCGCCTGGTCGCGCCAGAGGCGCCATCCGACCAGCGCCGCCACCAGGGCGCCCGCGGCGATAAGCCCCCAGGCGGATCCGCTCAGCGCCGGTCCTCCGAGCGCCGCGGGACCCGCTCCGACTCGTAGGCGTCCGGCGGCGCGTTGGGCTTGACCCGCACCGACTTGGCGGGGATCCCGACGTTCACGTGATAGGGACGCACGTCCTTGGTGGCCACCGCGTTGGCCCCGACCATCCCGTTGCGTCCCACGCGGATGCCGGCCAGCACGGTGGCGTGGTAGGTCACCCGGACGTCGTCCTCGAGGACGGTGCGCGCGTTGGTGACGTCCTTCTGGTCCACGATGCTGTGGGTGTGGCTGTAGATGTTGGCGTAGTCGGAGATGCTCACCCTGTCGCCCAGCGTGATCCCGCCGCGGTCGTCGAGGAGCACGTGGCGGTGGACCACGACGTCGTCGCCCACCTCGAGGTTGTAGCCGTAGGAGAACTCGACGTGCTGGAAGCACTTGAAGTTCTTGCCGCAGCGCGCAAAGAGGTGGCCCGCCAGGAGCCGGCGGAACTTGACGCCGAGGTGGACCTCCTGGCCGCCCAGCGGGGAGCGGTCGAAGCCGTACCAGAGCCAGAGGAGCGGCTTGGCGGCCGCGAACCGGGCCGGGTCGGCGTCGGCGTAGTACTCGGGCTCGAGCGTCGCGTTCCGGGGGTCCAGGCCAACCAGTGCGGCGCGCTGC